>JARBUB010000311.1 GCA_029239905.1 Clostridia bacterium | reverse complement strand
TACATGTTTTCTGGTACTTCTATGCCTATCATGTTCAAGCCCAGCTCTATTACGTTGCAAACAGACTTCGTTAAGTCCAGTCTTGCTGCTTTTAATGCCGGTTCTGCATTCATGATTGGATGTGAGTTGTAGAACTTATTATATGCCTTTGCAAGCTCAGTCACATGACGAGTTATTACAAAAGGCTCATATCTTTCTGCTGCTTCTTTAAGCGTTGCCTTAAAGCTGTCTAGTAATTTAACCAAGTTAAATTCTTCTTCACTAACAAGTGTGCTGTAATCAGCTGTCGCAGACAGTTCACCAGCTTTACGAAGAACACTCTTTCCTCTTACGCAGGTATATTGTACATAAGGACCTGCATCGCCCTCAAAGCTCATGATATCTTCCCACGAGAATATGATATCCTTGTCTTTGCTGTTCTTAAGTATGGTATATGCAACTGCACCCATAGCAACTTTTTTAGCTACTTCAGCCTTATTGGCAAGATTGTTATTCTTCGCGTCTATGATCTCTAATGTCTTTTCAGCAGCTTCATCCAATACATCCTTGGCATAGATGATATCTCCGGAACGAGTTGCCAGCTTGCGGTCTGCAAACTTAACCAAGGAAGTTCCTATAAAGGACATGTCATCGGACCAGTCAAAGCCCATTAGCTTTAGCACTTTAAATACTTGTTTGAAGTGCAGCGCCTGCGTATTTCCTACTACATACAGGCATTTGTGGAAATTGTAGTGTCTATGTCTGTATAAACCTGCCGCCAAATCACGTGTGGCATATATAGATGCTCCGTCTGACTTTATTATCAGGCATGGTGGCATACCAAACTGCTCCAAATCTACTATTTGAGCGCCATTGCTAAGTACCAGCATGTTTTTGTCCCTTAACATCTGAACCACTTCGTCCATTTTATCTGTATAGAAGCTTTCTCCATTATAGGAGTCAAATTCAATATTGAATTCATTATAAAGCTTCTTAAATTCAACTATGCTAAGATCTCTGAATTTTTGCCATAAACCCATCATTTCTGGGTCCCCATCTTCTAGCTTCTTAAATAGCTGTCTTGCTTCAGTTTCCAAGGATGGGTCTTTTTCTACTTCTTCATGAAACTTTATATAAACTCTAAGAAGCTCATTGATTGGCTCCTTTTCAAGAGCTTCCTCATTTCCCCAATGCTTGTAAGCAGCAATCTGCTTACCGAAGTTTGTACCATAGTCACCAATATGATTCAATCTTTGTGTTTCATAGCCTAAATGTCTATATATCTTTTCTATAGCGCTGCCTGTTAGGGTAGTTACCAAATGTCCAATGTGGAACGGCTTTGCAATATTTGGTGATGAAAACTCAACAAGTACTGTCTTTCCATTTCCTTCTGTAGATGTGGCGAAGTCCTTGCCTTTTGCTAGCACTTCGGCTATTACAGTCTTAATGAACTCACCTTTGTTTACAAAGAAATTCACATAGCCGCCAGCTGCTTCCACCTTTCCGACTACATTGTCTGTTTCGAATTTTCCAGCTAATTCTGCTGCAATCATATTTGGCGCTTTTCTCATTGTCTTTGAAAATTGAAAGCACGGAAAAGCATAATCCCCCATGTTTGACTGAGGTGGTATCTCAATAAGCTCTATAACCTTTTCTACGTCCATATCTACCATTTGGCTTATTTTATTGGCAACTTCCTTTTTAAAATCCATAATAGTCCCTCCTGTAATGTTATTATTGTAACCAATTTTTTGTATTAAAAAAACTCCAATCTCTAAATATAAAGAGACGGAGTTCCGCGGTACCACTCTAATTGACCCTTAGGCTATTCACCGTAAGGCCCACTCAATACCTTTATCGCAGGTGTACGTTCAGCTTACTCACAAATGCTTTGACTGAATCCTCCTCGGCTCTTTTCTCACTGATATTGCTGCCAGCTCTCACCACGTATAAAATATAAGACTTTATATTTTATACAACTGACTCTCTTTGAACAAGTGATCTGCGATACTCTTCCGATTCATCGAATGATATATAATTACATAATATTATATACAATTGTTGGGGTTTTAGTCAATAGAGAAATGATTACTAATGAAATTAAAGTATTGAATACATTGAACACTTTACATAAGGAATAACTTGCTGAAGTAAAGCTTCAATACTCCAGAGCAACGCTTCCGAAGAAACTTGTTTTGTCCTGCCTCGAAGCTACAGCCCACAAAGCAAATTTCTGATGCTATTGAAGCGTTCGGAGGAAAATTCGTTCCTTAGGTAAAGAATATACCACTAAAGTAGCTAAATAAGCATAAAAAAATTGGCCATTCTAAATTTGGAGAATGGACGGATGGCGGGATTAACGCCGTGTCCATTTAGAATGACCAATGTTTATTAAGATCTTTGTTTATGTTTCCTAATTGTAAAACCTTTACTTAATGCAAGCAGCTCCTCTTACTAGAGCTTCCTTGTTTATTGGAATAACGCTTGCCTTTTTGCCGCTGAATATTTCAGTGATGATTTCCATGATTGTATCTTGCTTTGCTGCACCTGAAGCTTCTAGGTACGCGCCAAGCATAACCATGTTCATAATTCTGCCATTGCCAAGTTCATTTGCAATATCATTTGCAGGTACATAGTAAACCTTTATGTCATCTCTTGTTGCTTTCTGATCGATCAATGAGCTATTGATGATAAGTACGCCGCCAGGTATAACATCTCCCTCGAACTTGTCAAGAGAAGGTCTGTTTAGTATTAGTGCAGCTGTTGCTTCTGAAACTACTGGAGCACCAACTGGTTCATCTGATACGATAACGTTACAGTTCGCTGTACCGCCACGCATTTCAGGACCATAGGATGGCAACCAAGATACATTTTTGCCTTCCTTTAATGCAGCTTCAGCCAATATCTTACCCATAGCCATTACGCCTTGTCCACCAAAGCCTGCCATTATAATTTCATGTGTCATTTATTTCTCCTCCTCTGGTGTTCTAAAGTTACCCAATGGGAAGTATGGCATCATGTTTTCTTGCAGC
>JARBUB010000056.1 GCA_029239905.1 Clostridia bacterium | reverse complement strand
TTATGAACATAAAACACCATTACTTAGGAAGCTAAAGAATGTTGATATGTGGCTGCAGTATAATAAGATAGAAAATCTAAAATTAGCAGTGAAGCAGATAAATGGTATCGTTATAAGACCGGGCGAAACCTTTTCTTATTGGAGGCTTATTGGAAGACCAACAAAAAGAAAGGGTTATAAGGAAGGAATGGTATTGTATTATGGAGGCTTCAAAGCAGGGGTAGGAGGCGGGCTTTGCCAGCTATCAAATTTAATATATTGGATGACTCTTCACACACCACTTAGAGTATCAGAGAGGTACAGACATAGCTATGATGTATTCCCGGATGTAAGCAGAACACAGCCTTTCGGAAGTGGAGCCACATGCGTATATAATTATAGAGATTTACAAATATACAATTGCACAGGTGAGGAGTATCAGCTGCGTTTAACTTTAGATGAGGAATACTTGTATGGAGAGTGGCGAACGACTGAAAAATCAGAGAAGGTATATAAAGTGTATGAAAATAAGCATTGGATAACCCATGAATATTGGGGAGGCTATGTGCGTAATAACATTATTCATAGAAAGACCTTTGATATGATGGGTAAAGAACTGCTAGATGAATATATAAGCGAAAATCATGCAATTATGATGTATTCACCTTTGTTGAGTGAAGGAGACGTAAACTGATAGTGAAAAATTATATAAGTAATTAAGTAATTTTCATCATCTTCATAACTTCTACATAATTATAGAATATATTTAATGTATAAATTGTGAGGGAGGTGTTGTAATGATAGGACAAGCTTTAGCTCAATGCATTCATGCATGTGGTATGCAGGGTAAGGAATTAGCGAATTGTATTTTAATGATGTTAGGCGTTCAATAGTATTTTATAAATCTTTTACAATAGGACTTGTGATGTATTTTGTCATGAGTCTTTTTTATTTGCCTATTTTTCGGAGAATTGGGCTCATTTATATGTTGTGCTAATATAATCGTGCTTTTGAAAGCTATATGAAATTGATAATATATAAACATTCTAAAAATTATAAACTTATTGACAATAATCATATATGAACAATATAATGGTATTAAACGAACCAAAAGGAACATCAAACAACATAAATGAACAAATATATATAAGTAAGGTGAATGATATGTTGCAAGCGGAAAGAAGGAATTTAATAGTTGAGTATATGAATTCTCATGGAAAGCTGGTTGTAGAGGATATAGCAAAAGAACTGAATACATCTCCAATGACCATTAGAAGAGATCTTAAATATCTCGAGGACAACAATATTATTAAAAGGACACATGGCGGTGCAGTCCTTCACAACATTTTAACTGATGAAATGCCTTATAAGCAGAAGTCTAAAAAATATATAGCAGAAAAAAATAGAATAGCAGGTTTCGCAGTATCTCTTATTCCCGAAGGCGGGACAATAATACTTGATGCAGGGACTACAAATATGGAGATTGCGAAGTTGCTTAAGGATTTAAATAAAGTAAAGGTAATAACCACTGATTTGATGATTGCTGCATACTTATCACAATATAAGCATATTGAGATATATTGTACCGGAGGTTTAATAGAAGGCTTAACTGGCGCATGTTCGGGCTCAAAAGCAAGAGAGTTTTTAGAAACTATACATGCGGATATTGCGTTCTTAGGAGCCAGTGCCATAGATGTTCAGTTAGGACTATCAAGCCCTACAATTGAGAAGGTAGAAGTAAAGCAGCAAATGATAAAATCAGCTGAAAAGATAATTTTGGTTGCTGATCATGGCAAGTTTGGGAAAAAGAGTTTTGCAAAGATTTGTTCTTTAAACCAATTTGATTATATCATTACAGATTCTGGAATTGATAAAGAGATAGTAAATGAAATAAAACTTAAAGGGATAAAAATCGAGATTGTTTAGGAGGGTTTAAAGTGCCTGATGTGGTTATTATTGCAGATGATTTAACAGGAGCAAATGCAACAAGCGTATTGCTAGCAAAGGATGGCTATAAGGCTTGCACCTTTATTAGATTAGAGGCTTATTCTGAAAAGGATAGTTCAGATTTCAACATTATTTCAATAAGTACAGACAGTAGAGCTATTGCAAAAGAAGAAGCTTATGCGAGGGTAGCAAATACAGCTAAGTTTTTCAAAGATAAGAATATCAAGCTTTTCACCAAGCGTATTGACAGCACCTTAAGAGGAAATATAGGAGCCGAAGTTGATGCACTATTAGATAATTTAGATGAGGATTCCATTGCAGTACTTGTTTCTTCCTTTCCTTCCTCAGGCAGGGTGACAATAGGTGGATACTTAATGGTGAACTCTATTCCTCTGGAAAAAACTGATGTAGCAAAGGACCCTAAAACACCAGTGCATACATCTTGTGTTCAGAATCTTGTATCAGAACAATCAAAGTATAAAGTAGGCTTTATTGCATTAGATAGGGTGTTTAAAGGTGCAGAAGCTTTAAGACAAAACATTATTGATGAGAAAGCAAACGGAAGCAAAATAATAATTATTGATGCAACTACAAATGAGGATATTGATATCATTGCAAAGGCAGTTAGAATGACGGGACTTTCCGTTGTAGCAGTGGACCCAGGTCCTTTTACAGCAGCATTGGTAAAGGAACTTGTATCAAAACCTGCAAAGAGTAGAGGGCAAAAGGTATTCGTTACTATAGGCAGCGTAAGTAATCTTACAAGAAAGCAGATAGATGAATTAAGAATGAGGCATAATCCTTTGTTGGTACATGCTAACCCAGGAAAGCTAATTTATGATGACAACCGCGCGGCAGAAATTGTAAGAGTTACAAATAAACTTCTAAATGAAATGGATGAGTTTGAAGTGATTGGCTTAATTACAACGAATAGTGAGGATGAAGTCTTAGATTTGAGAAAAATAGCAAAAGAATTGCATATCACTGAAGATGACGTTGCTCAAAGGATATCTGATGGTTTAGCGGATATTACCAAGCTTGTATTGCAGCAAAGTGGTACAACCATAGGCGGACTTTATACCAGCGGCGGAGATGTCACAGTAGCAGTTTGCAAGGAGCTTGAAGCAGCTGGGATAGCGGTAAAGGATGAAGTACTTCCCCTAGCCGCATATGGCAGAATAGTGAAAGGTAAATATAATCATATGCCAATTATTACAAAGGGTGGTCTAGTAGGGGATACCAGCGCATTGACAAAATGTGTGGACTATCTGCTTACAAAAATTTCTACTGAATTTGTAAATGGTAAGAATTAATAGATTGAAAGGATGACGAAGAATGGATAGAAGTTATATAGGGATTCCAATGGGAGATCCTGCAGGGATAGGCCCTGAAATAGTAGTAAAGGCATTAGCAGATAAAACGATTAATGAAAAATCAAAGCCTGTAGTAATTGGAGACAAAAGTACATTAGAACAGGCAATGGTGTTTTGTAATCTCAATTTGGAAATAAAGGTCATTGAAAATGTAGAAGAGGGTGACTATAGAACAGGCATAATTAATCTAATTGATATGGACAATGTTGATATAAAAAAGCTGGAGATCGGCAAGGTGCAAGCTATGGCTGGTAAAGCAGCTTTTGACTATATTAAAAAGACAACGGAACTAGCTATGGCAGGTAAATTAGATGCTATGGCAACAACTCCTATTAATAAGGAAGCTCTGAAAGCGGGCAATATAAACTATATTGGACATACAGAAATATTAGAAGACCTAACAGATTCAAAGGATCCACTAACGATGTTTCAGGTTTATGGTTTAAGAGTATTTTTCCTATCTAGGCACGTCTCCCTAAAAGGAGCTTGTGATATGGTGACAGAAGAAAGATTGTTTGATTATATCCAAAGATGTATGAAGGCTTTGGAAAGATTGGGAATCAACAATGCCAAAATGGCAGTGGCGGGTTTAAATCCGCACAGCGGTGAACACGGACTATTTGGGGATGAAGAAGTAAGAGAAATGGAACCGGCAATCAAAAGGGCAAATGAGTTGGGATTAAATGTTGTAGGTCCTGTACCAGCAGATTCAGTGTTTTACTTTGGTCTAAAAGGAAGCTATGATGCAGTACTTTCACTGTATCATGATCAAGGGCATATTGCTACAAAAATGGTGGATTTTGAAAGAACAATATCCATTACAAATAATTTGCCTTTTCTAAGAACTTCTGTCGATCATGGAACTGCATTTGATATTGCTGGAACAGGGAAAGCAGGGGCAGTGAGTATGATAGAAGCAATTCTATTAGCAGCTGAGTATGCACCGAAATTTAACAAAAAATAAGGGGGGTTAAAAGATGGAAGGCGTAGTAATATCAGGAAATCAAATGATATTTGCATTGGTAATAAGTATCTTTGTATTAATCTTTTTAATTATGAAGACTAAAATCCATGCGTTCCTAGCATTAATCATTGCAGCGGCTTTGACTGGGGTATTAGGCGGAATGCCAGTAAGTGGCGTTTTAGGTTCTATAACGAAGGGTTTTGGAAACACTCTAGGTAGTATAGGTATCATTATAGGTTTCGGCGTAATGATGGGAGAACTATTTGAGTTCTCTGGGGCAGCAAAAAGAATGGCCAAGACTTTTATTAAAGGGCTTGGTAAAGGCAGAGAAGAGTTAGCTTTGGCAATCACAGGCTTTATAGTTTCTATTCCTATATTCTGTGATTCTGGTTTCGTAATATTATCACCATTAGCAAAGGCTATTTCTAAGAAAACCAATAAATCAGTTATATCGCTAGGCGTATCTTTAGCACTTGGTTTAGTTATAACACACTCACTGGTTCCACCAACTCCAGGTCCTGTAGGGGTTGCAGGCTTGTTTGGAGTTAGTGTAGGAAGTTTGATACTTTGGGGTATTGTTTTAGCTATACCAATGCTGTTAGCTGGCTTGGTTTATGCAAAATATATAGGAAACCAAATTTACCAAGTTCCAAGTGAAGATGGCGAAAGCTGGGTGAGACTTAGTGGGGCACAAACGTTGTCACATTATACTGATGATAAAGATGATGATAAATTACCATCTGCGTTTATGGCATTTGCGCCAATCGTAGTACCAATCATTTTAATACTTATCCAGACAATAAGCGCAGTATTAAAGGTTCAAGGTCCAGTGTCAAATGTTATCAACTTCTTGGGAGCTCCAGTTATCGCAGTAGGTATAGGCTTGATAATAGCTATTTATGGTTTAACAGGAAAGGCTTCAAGAAGTGAAACTATTGAGCAAATGGAAAAGGGTATTAAGGCAGCTGGTATTATTATACTTGTTACAGGCGGCGGCGGAGCACTAGGAATGGTACTTCGTGACAGTGGAGCAGGTAACTACATTGCTGAATTAATTGCAAAGACACCATTGCCAGCCATATTACTTCCATTCATCATTGCATCCTTGATTAGATTAATACAAGGAAGTGGTACAGTAGCTATGATTACAGCTGCTTCAATAACAGCTCCTATGCTAGCTACACTTAATGTAAATCCAGTATTTGCAGCATTGGCAGCATGTACAGGTTCACTATTGTTCTCTTATTTCAACGATAGCTACTTCTGGGTAGTTACTCGTATGCTCGGTATCAAGGAAGCAAAGGAACAAATTAGAGTTTGGTCAGTTACCACTACAATTGCTTGGGCAACTGGCTTAGTTACATTATTGATATTAAACGCATTTTTCGGATAAAAAGTATTCTCTTACTTCAAATACTCGATTTCCCAAAGTGTTATAGTGAACCTCACAGTGAGAACTGTGAGGTTTTTTATGCAGCAATATATAGCTAATGAGTCTTTAAAGCTAATGTTATTAGCTGTGCAAATCTCTGCATGATATTGGTTTGTGCTGGTAAATCATTATCTATAATTTCTTTATCAGTTTCCAGTGCATATTCTAAAAGCAGATTGTTGGATAATAAGTAACTGCACTCTTCATTTTCTTTTATTACCTTTTCATAACCAGCACGACACTCTTCCAAGCCTATCGATGCTTTGGTTAGGCGATCCCATGCAGTGCCATTCTCAAATACCCCGTCTGATGACATCAGAAATACCTTTTCATCGTCGATAAAGGAGCCCTTCGTAAATACAAGCTGTGTAGTAGCAAAACCAATTTTTGCATTATTTAGGTCTTGCCCATAAAAATTGATATTTCCTTTATCTATGCCCAGCAAATTAAGCATAGTAGGCATAAAGTCCAGCTGACTGCCTACGATAGAATTGGTTTCATGGAGGTTAGAGTTTGGGATGTTGATAATAAGCGGAACGTTTGCCATTTCTGATTGATCATATCTTTTACCAAGCAGCTCTGTCATTTGATTGACGAGACTAGGATCGCTGCAGCCTATGGCATGGTGATCTCCGTATATTGCAATAATGGAATTTTCATAGATGCTTGATTTCTTCAGCTCATTAATGAACACTCCCAGTGCAGCGTCAGTATAATTGACTGATTGAAGATAACGTTCTATAAATGTACTCTGCTTTTCTGGAAGCTTCAATTTTTTAGAGCCAGTAGGTAAATTATAGGGGTAATGACAGGTAAGTGTTACTATAAAAGCACATATTGGCTGTTTGACTTTCATTATGTATTTTGACGCTTGCTTGAGCATGGATTTGTCGCTAATCCCCCAACCTATTATTTCATCTCTTTTTAACTTATCAATGCTCAAAAAATGGTCAAATCCCACAGTGGGGTACATTTCAGCTCTATTCCAAAATTCAGGAGTAAAGCCATGAAAAGCGACGGTAGAATAATTCTGATCCTTTAGTATTTTAGGAAGACCATACAAGCTTATATTTGGGTACTTGCTGTAAGAAGGGGCATCCGATGCAGGATATAAGGAATTCAGCGTACTAAACTCTGCATCAGAAGTTCCTCCCTTTGCAATGTTGTAATAATAGCTGTTAAAGTATATAGAGTCTTCCTTTATAAGTTTGTTTAGGTTAGGTGTAATTTCCTGACCGTTATACGTTCTGTTTATTACAAAGTCCTGCAAAGCTTCCACTTGAATGATGATAACATTTCTACCCTTTGCAATGCCAAAGTTCTTTTGAGGAGCTATGTTATTTGTGGATGTTTTCTCCAAGCTCTTTATTAATACAGTGCTGCTATGATAGCTTTCCTTACTTATTAATGTGTTCTTTATCTGACTTCCATGAAAGTGCAATAGTCCATAAGTGTCATACATCTGATAGCTGTTATTACTGCCATAAAATGCAGAGTCAAGGATGATAGCAGTTAGTAGTACCAATGCTACAACAAAATTAAAACGAAAAGCTTTATGAAATGCTTCTGCTCTTCTGCCAGAGCGGTAATGAAAAAATATTAAAACTAGGATGTCGCTAAATAATATAAGATATTGCGGTTTAAAAAGCTCTCTTATACAATCCAATAGGGATGGAATAATATGCAGCATCTTTAGTTCTGCGACCGAGGGCAAAGTATTGAAATATTTAAAGTACAAAAGATCGGACAGTAATACCAATGCAAAAAACTCATGAAAGATCAACTTTAAAATGAAGTTATTTTTAAATAATATGAAATTCATAATAAAATAAAATGCAGTCAGTGCAATGGCTGTTCTTATTAATGCAGATATCCAGTTGCTTGGTAAGAAAGTATTGAAATACATAAAGTATATTTTACATAATGTAAATACAAGCATTATCAGCATTAGTAAAAGTGGATATTTTTTGACAGTCATAATCTTCATAGTAACCTCCAATATATGTTGCGAAAAAGATGAATCATATTTAAAATCAATAGAAGAATTTAATTTCTACATACAATTAATTATATTCATGAAGTTTTTACATTATATATCGTGAAAAAGATATACACTACAAAATCAGTTAAAGCATCTTATTTTGTGTTATCAAATATGTACTTTTCACTATATATGAATTAAGGAAAATGTTTCGTGCGAAACATATATTGGAATATATGATATAATATAACAAATAGGAGGTGTGAGATGAAAAATATTTTAGTCAAATTAACAAGACTGATATTAATAACATTAGCAGTCCTAGCAGCAACCTTATCAGCCATTGCAGGAGTTCTATATTTTAAACATTCTTTTACTATCACGATATATTCAGAATGGATTTTCATAACGGCTATCTTATATATTATCATTGGAATAATTCCAATATATAGCGTTGTAACATCAACTAATGACTTGTCAATTAAGTATGGGGAGTACATGACGAAAGGGAGTTATGATGCAAGAGATAGAATAATAGAATCATATAAGAAGTTCGGTTCGATGTTCCCGATAATTATGGTGGTCACAGGATTAATGTGCATGGCAGCGTCGGCATTGGTGTATTTAATATAGTAAATGCATATATAGATAAAGTAAAGGCAGGTATGTAAACCTGCCCCTGAAATGAGATAAAACAGTATGTTTTATCTCATTTTCATTATCTTCTCATTGTATTCAAAAACCTTGTTGTATTCTTCATCCCAGAAGCCCATTTGCTTCATGGAATCAAGATATTCCACGCTGTATCCGAATTTTACCCAGTCATTTTCCTTCTGTTGGAACAGCTTTTCCTTAGCAGACTTTCCTCTGGTATCATATATATCACTTTCAGATGCACCGAGGAAAATATCCTTCGCCCATCTTTCCATTACAAAGCTTTCTATTTCCAAATACCTGTTATGAAGATCCTCTATAACGGAATTGTATCTGTCAAAACCATCGGTAGCTATGGTTACAACGTTATCATCAGGGCCGAGCTTCAGATATTTTGCCATCTTTATTGCTCCTAAAATATTGCATATGCCGGAAGGGCCAAACAGATCCTTCATGCTTACGGCCAGCTCTGGGTTGACACCCATTTTTTCTAATACCGCAGTGCCATTATGAATAAGATTTAGTCCTTTAATTGTGTCATCATCCTTAACTAGAACAACAAAGTCAGTAGTAAGAACATTATGAATCAACGTACACATTTTGTCGCCGATGCCTTCTATACGATGCTGGCCTCTGCCTCCTGTGGCAAGAGTTGAACATTCATATGGTTCAAGGGCAGCGATTTTGGCCTCTGGGAAGCGAGCTTTGATTTCATCTCCAGCTGCAATTGTACCTGCAGAACCGGGGGCAGAAGTAAAGCAAGCGATTCTGCCGTTGCCAATACCTTTTACTGCTTCAATAGCAGAATTGCCTGTTACATATCTATGAAAGCGATAGTTAGGGAAAAGCTCGAACTGCGCCAGGGCTTTATTTTGTGGATTTTGCATCAGCTCATAAGTTTTCTCCAGTGTAAGAATTACATCAGATTCCGAGCCTGGAGTAAGTTCCAATTCTGCGCCATACTTTCTAATTCTTTCGTAGCGTTCCTTACTCATATTATCTGGCATTATGACAATTGCCTTGTAGCCCATAAGTCTGCATATGTATGAGACACCGATTCCAAAGTTGCCTGTAGATGGACCAAGAATAGTATGTTCACCGGGGTTAATCTCTCCATCTACACAACCCTCAATCAGGGTACTATAAGCAGGACCTACCTTGTGAGAGCCGGATGGAAAGCCTGTGCCAAGCATTACAACGATGTTGGCATCAACTCCAGTAAGCTCTTTGGGCAATACAATCTTTCTAACTTCATTGTTTTCATTTTTCCAAGTAATGTTGAAAAGATTAATAGGGTTTAGCTCATCCTCCTTGAGTGCATCTAAAGCTGTACCTCTTATATTGCCATCGATCTTTTCAGGGTATAACATTTCCTCATAGTTTGGTCCTAAAGGTATTTTTCGCGTTTCCATTTGTTTGCCTCCTTCTAACTATATTAAGTATTTTTTTAAATCTTCTAAGCTAGGCTGAATGGTGATTGGTGTGTTTACTGCAGACATGGCACTCTTAATATCCTTAAGTCCGTTGCCTGTAACAACCAATACAACCTTTTCATTTTGTTGAATTCTATTCTCCTTGACCATTTTGCGAAGTCCTGCTAAGCCCGTAACACCAGCAGGTTCACCAAATACTCCTGTTAACCTTGCCATTTGCTTCATAGCCTCAAGTATCTCAATATCCAAGACATCTACAACATCCCCTGAGGATTCCCGTAAAGCTCTTAGTGCTTTTAACCCATTTCTAGGTATTCCTACGGAAATACTGTCAGCTAAGGTTTCAGGCTTAACATAGTCAAAACTGTTCTTATTCTCTCTGAAGGCCCGGTTTACAGGGTTTGACATAGCAGCTTGAACGCCTAACATTTTTGGCAGTTTATCTATCAGGCCTAACTCATGCATTTCGGTAAAGCCCTTCCAAGCTCCAGAAATGCAGCAGCCATCTCCAACGGACATAACCACCCAATCAGGAACCTCCCAATTCAACTGCTCCATTAGCTCAAAGGCTACAGTTTTTTTGCCTTCTACCAAGTATGGATTTACAGCACAGCTTCTGTTATACCACCCAAATTCTTCAGAGGCTTGTAGACATACCTCAAAGGCTTCATCATATGTGCCATCAACCAAGATAACATTGGCTCCATATATAAGTAATTGAGTGATTTTAGCTGTGGGGGCAGTGGCTGGGACAAATATGTAGGAGGGGATGCCTGCGCAGGCTGCAAAACCAGACAAAGAGGATGCGGCATTGCCTGTAGAGGCAGCACACATTATTTTTTTATCTAATTCAATTGCCTTGGCTACCCCTATGGCGCTTGCTCTATCCTTAAAGGAAGCGGTAGGGTTCCGTCCGTCATCTTTGATATATACAAAATCTAAACCAAGAGCCTGTTCCAATCTTTTAGCCTTGTACAAGGGAGTCCACCCAACCTGCATATTTAAGAGTTCTGGTTTGCGTTCTATCGGCAGCAAGTCAATATATCTCCACAGAGAATATTCATCTTTGGTTTTCAAGCTTTCCTTAGTAAAGAGTTGCTTAATCCTACTATAGTCATACATCACATCTAAAGTGCCCTCTGGACCGCACCTGGGACAATAATATTCTACATCATCAATTGAATAAGTCTGACCACATCTCACACACTTTAAAAACTCGACCTTTGCCATTTAATCACCCCTTAACTTTTCATAGGCTTATCTCCCTAATATATATGCCTGTATTTCATAAATAGCAGTAAATTTTATAAAGAAATTATACAAGCCATATAAAAATTTTGGTATATTTGCGCTTCATAACTATATAAATATAGTAGGCTTGAACACCTTTTTTGAAGTAAAACAGCTTTGGGAGTGATTTTATGAAAGCCCTTGTAAATGCAAGGATTTATGACTATGAAAATTATATTGTCAGCGGCTACGTTAAATTTGACAAGGAAATCATTGAAGTAGGAAGCATGGAGGACTTTCATGGTGCAGATGAGGTGATTGATTGTCATCATTGCACTGTAATGCCAGGATTAACAAATTGTCATACTCATATATATTCCACCTTCTCGAGAGGAATGAATGTGCCTTTTAACCCAAGAAGCTTCACTGAAATACTTGAGCAGCTGTGGTGGAAGCTGGATAGGCAATTGGATGAACGTGCTATTTACAGCAGTGCCATAGCATACGGAATAGACTGCTTAAGTAATGGTGTAACTTCAATTATCGATCATCATGCCAGTGGATTATGTATTGAGGGCTCGCTGAGCACTCTAAATAACGCAATAAGCAAAAGATTGGGAATGCGCGGCATATATTGCTTCGAAACCAGCGATAGATTTCCTTTAGAGAAATGTTTAAGTGAAAATATAGACTTTGCCGCAAATCACTCTGAATACACAGGCAGTATGTTTGGAATGCATGCCTCCATGAGTTTAAGTCAGGAGAGTCTAAAAAAGATGTCTGATGTTTTGGGAGATAATCCAATTCATATTCATGTGGCAGAAAGCATGGACGATGTTCAAGACAGCTATAAGAAATATAATAAAGGGATTGTTGAACGGCTAGACCGATATGGTTTATTAAATAAGAATTCTATATTGGCTCACTGTGTACATATAAATGAACGAGATGCAGCTTTGATTGCAGATAGAGGCTGCTATGTGGCTTTGAACCCTACTTCCAATATGAATAATGCAGTTGACTTGCCTGATTTTGAACTATTTAGAAGACATAAAATTAACTGCTTATCCGGCAACGATGGTTTAGGAGCGAATATTACAAGAGATTATCTTAACCTGCTCTTTTCAATGAAAAACAGGCTAGGCAGCCCCCTAAAGTTTTCTATGGATGATTTAGTTCGAATCATTAAGAATGGCTATGAATTCATAAGTTCAAATCTAAATATTAAGCTAGGCAAAATTGAGGCGGGCTACAAATCAGATTTCATTATTGTTCCTTATAATCCTCCTACACCCATTAGCAAGGACAACATATTGGGTCACGTTTTGTTTGGGATATTTGATAACTTTAAGCCCAAACAAGTCTGGATATCAGGAAGGCAGCTGATAAAGGATTATGAGCCAACCTTTGAGGTTGAGGATGAGCTGGAAATGGCTAGGGAAGAAGCAAATAAGGTTTGGAATAGACTTACATAACAAAATAAGGGGGAGTTTGAATGGACCTAAGAACAAATATAGCAGGTATTGAGCTGAAAAATCCACTTATGCCTGCATCAGGGCCTTTGGTCGGAAGCTATGAAAAGATGATGGCAATTGCAGACTTTGGTGTAGGCTGTATGGTTGGAAAGACAATTTCTATATGCGGAGCAGAGGTGCCAAGACCGTGCATAATAGCTAACGGGAACAGCATTATGAATGCAGAATTATGGTCAGAATATCCCTTGGATTATTGGGTATGCGAGATACTGCCCCTTTTGAGAAGAGATTTAGATATACCTTTAATCCTCAGTGTAGGCTACACCAAAGAAGATATGGAAGTACTTATACCAGCATTGGATAAGTATTGTGATGCTTTCGAGGTTTCTACCCATTATGTAGGAAAGGATTTAAGCTTGATAGGAGAGACTGTAGGAACCATTACTAATCTTACGGAAAAGCCTGTATTTATGAAGATTAGCCCTCATATACCTGATCCTGTAGCTTTTGCAAAGGTGGTAGAGCAAAATGGTGCAAAGGGAATTGTGGCAATAAATTCACTTGGACCGACTATGAAGATAGATGCTGCAAAAAGGAAGGTGCTA
>JARBUB010000310.1 GCA_029239905.1 Clostridia bacterium | reverse complement strand
AATATACCTTGATGCTCTGAACATACTCAGCATTTATCAGTTCATTTCCTTTTTTAGTTTCAACCTCAATCCAATTTTCGTTTACATCTATTATTTTTCCAGTAATGCTCGTGCCAAAGGAACCCGTGGAAATCTTGCAGCTTTTTCCTATATATTTTTTTATCATGTCGTTGGTCATTATTATTTCACCCTTTCTTCTTTTTATTTTCATTACAACTGCTTTATTCATTTCTCTTTGTTGTGGCAAAACTATAAAAAATATTATTAATAACGGTAAATATATGGCTATCCATGAAGACGAATCCAATACACATCACCTCTTTATAAAATGGTTTCTTGTTTTTATTAATGCATTTAGATAACTTGTCAGATACCAATTCAATGCATATTATATTAATCAGATATGAATTTCATTCAAAGGATCAAAGCTATATTCATAAAGTGTATGTTCTTATGTAGTATATGTGAAGCAAAACCATTACCTCCCATACTATTATATATAAATTATATCAAATTACTACAACTTTAAATGCATAATGAGGAATGCAGTGCCCAAGCTTCAATGATAGCTATGCAGTAATACAGCATTGGGATAAAGAGAAATTTAAATAACTTAAAAGCATATATATATATTAAATTATTATTTAAGGAGTATAGCAATATGAAGTTTCTGCATACGTTCTCATGCTGTCTAATTTCTGCCCTGCTTGGCTTTACGTTAATTCGATATTTGACGTGCCATCCCTTAAGTATGAGCTTTTATCTATTGCTCATCTGCGCAGCCTTTTTTGTATTAATCATCCTTCTCTATAAATGCTTCAAAAAAAGACGAGTATTACTATTTACAGTTATTTTGAGTGTGGTTTTTTTTGCATCCAGTTACTTAAGTTCTTTATATTTCTTTTTGAATACTTCAGAAAACAGGACACTTCCCGAAATAACACGTATAAAAGGAACACCCGGTCTTGGGCATACAGCAATAATTGTCTTGGCTCACGGTGAACCAGAAACCTATGACCCCAGTGCATGGATAAATCAAATAAAAGAGTTAGATGAGCAAAAAGTTGCCTTTATACCCTACCCCATCAGACCAATATTCTTTTATAAGCTTAGAGAAAAGTATCTAATGGCTGGAAAAAGCGGGCATAACTTTGAATGCTTGCAAGTCATGAAGCTAATGGAAGCAGACTATAGAAGAAAAGGGGATACACACACTAAGTTCTACATCAGCTACCTAGAAAATGAGCCTTACCCCGACACAGCAGTTACTCAAGCCTTAAATGAAGGTGCGAGCAGTATCATACTATGTAATCTCTTCATAACAATATCGAACCATACAAAAGAAGCCATAGATATGATAAATGATATCCATCCTGAAGACTATAACATCAACATTAAATATACAAAACCCCTATATGACTCAAAAACCCTGCAAGCGTTGTATATCAATAAGGTATCTAGTAGCGTATCTTCCGTTGATAAGGATAAAGCAGGAATAATTTTGGTCGGTCACGGTCAGCCCGCAGAATGGGATAAGGAATTCTATACTGAAACTCAACAAGAAAACTCCTTTAGAGAGGATATTCTAAAACAACTGGAGGCTAATGGATATAAGCCCCAAAATCTGAAATTGGCATGGATGGAATTTAGAGACCCCGAGCCCAAAGAAGCAGTGAAACAATTGCTCCATAATGGCGTAACGAATATCTTCTATTTTTCTACTATTATAGGCTCCGAATCTATCCATGCTAAATATGATGTGCCCGAGAAAATTCAGCAGGCACAGATCACAGACTCTGTTAAACTCCAGCAATTAAGCGCCTTTGAGGAAAAAACAGGAATTGTTAAGGCCTTGATTGAAAGGATAGATGAACTGCAATAATAAAAAGCTCGTGGATACATTTTGAACTCAATGTATCCACGAGCTTTTAGCTTACCCAGTACCCAATATCTAGTATATTCTCGCTCCAAAAGGTATGAGCCCAAGCTTGGCGAATTTAAAATGCTGAAGGCCGAAGGGTATGCCTATTACTGTCACACAAAATATTAAACCTATAATGAGATGCCCAATGGCAAATTCCCATCCAAAAACGATGAGCCAAATGATATTAAAAAGCAATCCTCCTACTCCGAAGTTGCCTATTTCCACTTCTTTCCCAAAGGGCCACAATACAAATGCGGCGATTTTGAAGCACTGAACCCCAAAGGGTATGCCAACTACTGTTAAACACAAAATCAATCCTGCCAAAAACCATAGAATCGCTGCAATGATACCACCGAATAAAAGCCAAATCATATTACCTATAAAATTCATAGTTTACCTCCATTCATATTTCGTGCAAATATGTCTTTGCAATACGTGTTTATTGTATTATGCAATTCAGTATATTCTTATCAATTGCAAAAGTAGCTTGTCTGCTCAATTCAAGCAATGAAGGCACGAACGCACCTCCCTTTTCACTATGTATGTAAATTTGCAAATCAATGTTCATAATCAAAGATATAAATCCATTAATATTTCATCATCAAATTCACCATTGATATTGAAATAGTTCTTGTGAAGTCCAATTTGCTTGAACCCAAGCTTTTCATACAATCTAATTGCATTTCTATTACTAGCCTTGACACCAAGACTTACATTTTTTATTGTTTTATGCTCTTTGGCAAATCTAATCAGTTCTTCTAAAACAGCATAACCTATACCATTTCTCCAATACTCTTTCTTAACAGAAATTGAAATTTCACTATTATGAGCAATTCTTTTTCTACTTGAGCTGCTGATCTGCGATACGCTGACAATAGCATCATCTATAATTCCTATGACCATAAGCATATTTGCATCTGTACTTACTTTTCTTATATGCTCCGCTTCTTGTTCTACAGTAAGATGAAATTCATCTTTGCCAAACAGCAGATTCTCACTTTCTCCGCCAATCATATTAAGATATTCAATCATTTTCTCAGCATCTTCTATTATAGGTCTCCTTAATATCAGCTGCTGCCCATTTTTCAGTTT
>JARBUB010000309.1 GCA_029239905.1 Clostridia bacterium | reverse complement strand
AAAAATTAATAATAAAGTAAAAACCATGTATTCCACCAACCAGGAGTTGTTGGATAAAATTAATGAAATCGCTGCCTTAACTCAGGAATATGCAGCCACTAGTCAAGTGGTATCCAGTGCTTCCATGGAAGCTAACAGTAAGGATGAAATGATACTGGATATGCTGCGGCGTTTGAATATGAATACAGCTGAGCAGATGAAGTATTTGGAAGGCTTCAAGATTAGAAGACAGGAAATAAAGAAAAAGCGGATTGGAGTAGTCTGTCTTGAACAGGCAGAGTTCTACCATGAGGTAGAGGACGCAGCTTATGCTACCGGTGAAAAGCTTGGTATTGAAGTTGTTTGTACTGCGCCAAAAAGATACAACGTAGAGGAACAGGAGAAAATCTTCCGTGGCTTCATAAAAGAAGGCATGGACGGTATCATCATTGCACCGAGTGATGCCGGCCGTCTGAAAGCCGCAATTGATGAAGCAGTAGCAGCAGGCATTAAAGTAGCCTGCATTGACATGGATGCTCCGAATACGAAGCGTAATATCTTTGTTACCTCCGATAGTTACAGGGGTGGTGCAATGGCAGGTGAAGTATCTGCCAAGAGTCTTCATGGTAAGGGTAAGGTACTTGTCTTTTTGGCAGCGGCAGCGGTGCCGACGGTGCAAGAGAGATACCGTGGTTTTGCAGAACAGTTAGGCAAATATTCGGAACTTCATATTCTGAAAAAAGAAGAACAGAAGGATACGGATATCACTGTAACAAAGGCCATGCTGGAGGATCTTATAAAAAAATATCCTGATTTTGATTTACTTTATCTTGTTACGGCGGACAGCGGTGAAGTGGCAATTGATCTTTACCGTAGACTTGGTCTCAAAAAACAGCTTGTAATCCTCAGTAAAAGTGATTCTATCACGAAAGCGGTCAAGGAAGGAATCGTTACTTCCCAGATTGTTCAGCGTAATGAATTATGGGGAGAGATGGCGGTCAAGAGGCTGAATGACATGTTCGCAGGAAATCCCTGCAATAGCTTTGAAGATACCAGTATGTATGATATTAATCAATATAATTATAAGATTTTTGACAAGAGTCGAAGGGTAATCCATGACAAATAAATCAGGTTGCTGATTTAAAAGGATTATGCTTATAAGCAATTATTTCATTGCCTACCACTCTTTGCTAAATATATATGTAGGAAATAGAGCTCTTTTACACCAGGCAAAATGTCAGAAGTGAAGAGTGAAGGAGCTCTATTTGTATGCAGGTTAGAAAGCAGTTCGTAGTTAATTATATTATGTAAAACTCACATGATATGGCACTCCGTGCCAAGGATGCGCACTACGCTACGCTTTGGCGCTGATAGAATGTCTGTCCACATTATATCACATGCAGCTTTTTGTTATAGGAATGACTAAGTAAATGATCAATATAGTTTATGGGAGTTAATCCTGATAGTTTTTTAAAGTCCTTTATAAAGTGGGATTGATCGTAATAACCAGAATCCAAGGCGGTGCTGATACAACTAGAGTTACCGATGGTAGCAATCAGGCTATCCACCGCCTTTTGAAAGCGTATAATGCGTATCAGATTCTTCGGATTCATTCCAAAGTCCTCATGGATTTTCTTATTTAAATATCGTTCTGAATACCCTGTTTTTATACTTAGATCTGACAGCTTTAGATCACCATTCGAATTTATAATCTCATTACGGAGATAAGTTTTTAAGCTGAAGGAATCCTCCGTGTTTGTTTCAACATGGTTGATATAGTAATTCATAAATATATTTATTTTTTCTTCGATGGTATTGGCAAAGAACAGGGTTTCCAGTAGCTTCTCTTTCTCATCGTGTGAGATCATACTTGAAAATTCCCATTCATTATTAACGATTTCATACAGCGGAAGAAATTTATCAACGGGATTAACACCGGGCATAAAGCGTACGCCGAAGCACTCACTGTTTAGCTCTGCATCTGATTCACCCTTCTCAAGTACTGTACCGGCAATCTTAGTAACGATTTTCCCATCCTTCTTCCAAAAAAGAATATCAATGCAGGCATCCGGAATAACCTCAAGCTTATTTGATTCTGCTGTGAACTGATAGAAATGTGCAATATTATTCTTCATGATTACCTTTTTTCGATAATCTGAGGTGGCCAGAACAAATTCCGGTTGTTTTGGCTTAAGAGCAGTAGTAAAAGCTTCCGCTTTTGAATTTGGCATAGGAACCTCCCTCATGAATCGAATAAATAATCATATTAAAGCGAGATAAATCAGTTAATAGCCACGCTGTCATAAAAGCAAAAAGACACAAAAGTGAGCACACTTTTGTGTCTTTTCAATGCAAGATTATAGTTCATCAACTCATAGATATAATACTTGTTTCATTCATAAATGTTAAAAAAATAAAAACACAAAAGCAAGCACGCTGTTGTGTTTTACATATTCTATCACCCATTTCTATTAGTGTCAAGATGAAAGATAAATGAGAATAAAGAACGTTATGAAGATGTTATCATTGCAAAACATTGACATTTTGAGATTACTAATGTAAACTATACGAGACTACAGATATAATCTCAAAAGGAGGGTTTGAAATGAAAAAGCAAATACAGATCGCCGATGCGGAACTGCCGATTATGAAGGTATTATGGGAGAAAGATAATCTTACCTCACCAGAAATATTTGCAGGTATGGACGGCAATATTAGCACACTAAAAACTTTGTTGCAAAGGCTTGTAGCAAAGGGTGCAGTCAGAGCTACTGAAATTAATTCACGCACCTTCCGGTATTCGCCCATTATAACGCGTGACGAGTACACAAATGCAAGCTGCAAAAGCTTTATGCAAAAGGTATTTGACGGCTCAGCAGAAAAAATGCTTTTAAACTTTGTAAAGGAAGACAAAATCAGCCGCAAGGACCTGCAAAAGCTACTTGATATGATTGAGGAGGAATAACTTATGGATACAGTTATAAATGAACTTAATAAACTATCCTTTGTTATTGCACCCGTTTTTTATAAACTCCTGTATATGTCGATTACGGCGTGTTGCATTGGTTTGGTAATCCTGCTAATTCGCCGGTTTGCTGACGGCAAGATATCACCTGCCTGGAAGTATACCATGTGGCTGATGGTACTATTTGCTCTTGCCGTTCCTTATCGACCCCATACTCAATTTGCACTTCTAAACCCTATGGAAAAGCTACAGGAAATATCCTATCGTAGTGAATACGACCAAATTAGAAAAAACCATCCGGATTCTTTCGAGGAGGAGCAGCTCCTTTCTAATCCATATACCGGAGGAAACAATCTTCGAGAGAAAGAGCAGGCGGTTTTCTTAAAGTCACTTATTTTTGATGTTGCAATTCCTCTGCTATGGCTGGCAGGTGTTGTTGTCACGGCTCTATTTATGCTTATAAGCCGTAGGCGTCTGTGGCTTAAGCTGAAAAGGAACTTATATGAAACCAACAGTAAGCACAATACCATGCTTTTGCAGTGCAAAGCCACCCTTGGAATCAGGGGTAAGGTCGGTCTTATTACACAGAATTATATGGATGCTCCGGCACTCTTAGGCTTAGTGCGCCCTAAAATTATTCTTCCACTCTATACAGACGAATTGAGCGATAAAAGCGTAGAATATATTCTTCTCCATGAGCTTTCCCATTATAAACGGCTTGATATGGTGGTAAACCATTTTCTATTGCTGCTACAGGCAGTATACTGGTTCAATCCTCTGATATGGCGGATGTTTGGCTTTCTTCGCCAGGATATGGAGCTTGCCAATGATGCCTGTGTAATAAATCGTATTGGAAGTGAACATGAAAAGGACTATTTGCGCTCACTGGTGGAGGTGCTAAGCCGTTGCAGTAGGGTATCCTTTGCACCGAAGCTCCTCTGCATGGTGGACGGAAAGGACACAATGGGACGCAGGATCAAAATGCTCAAACTGAACGGCCTTTTTAAAAGGCGTAAAGGTTTCATCAGGGCTTTTAGTTTGGTAATCATCTGTACGGCTAGCATCCTATTTCTCACCCAGTCATCAAGCCCTCCTGATATCACGAATTCACAGCTAGAGGAAAATCCCTCCTTAGTGGGCAGTACAGAGGGCGCAAAGCTTCAAGCCTTCAAAGGACTTGAGCTTTATGTATGGAGAAATTCAGAGCTTACCGGAAGTGATGAAACTTATTTCACTCTATTAGAAGGTACCAATAGAAATAAGGAGTACTCAGAAATTTATGATTTAGATACTGCTACTTCTGATAT
>JARBUB010000055.1 GCA_029239905.1 Clostridia bacterium | reverse complement strand
AAAAGAATAGAGTAATCTATTCTTTTTGTATTTTAAGTTTAGTTTTCCATGTCCCAGTTGTCACATACACCCCTAAAAACACCAGCAGACCGCCAAGAAGCTGTGCCGTTGTTATCTCATTTCCCAAGCTCCAACTGATTATAGCAGTAAAGACCGGTATCAAGTTGAGAAAAATAGCTGTCTTATTTGCCCCCAGCTCCTTAATTCCAATATTCCAAAAGATGAAAGAAAAAACAGATGGAAAAATCGTAATATAGCTGATACCTGTCCATACGATGGGACTTAGCGCTCTTAAATCAATACCTTGATAAATTGCAAAAGGCGCCATGATAATTGTAGCAATAATGGCAGATGCAGCAGTAGCTGTAATAGGTGGTACTTGCTTGAGCCTTTTGCTGATGATGGAGTATATTGTCCATATCAATATTGCAACAAGCATTAACAAGTCACCCTTATTGTATGACCCTTTCAATACTTGCCCCAGATTTCCCCTGGTAAGAATAATAAAAACGCCTATTAGAGAAATTCCTATTCCTACAATCTGCCCCCTTGAAATTCTCTCTTTAAGAATGATGGCAGCGAAAATTGCCATTATAGCAGGGTTTAGGGCGCTAACTAAAGCTGCATTCGTAGAAGAGGTGTAATTGAGAGCCTCATATAATAGCAGAGTATAAATGATTATACCCAGTATGGCCATAACAGTTAGTGTCTTCCATTGCCTTGCTACCACTTGTAAATTTGGCCTTTCAAGAGTGTAGGCTATTGCTGTCAATATAAAGGACGCAAGTAGCCATCTTGAAAACGTAATCCAAAGAGGTGACATTTCAAGCACCACATATTTTCCAAAAACATAGTTGCCCGCCCAAAACAAATTGCATAAAACCAACAACAACCAGATCCTATATTTGTTCATAGTCTATAACCCCCAATATAAAATCCATTCATGGTTTTATACGAATATTACATAGTACGTATCCTGACCTTCTTTACTGTTTGCAGCTTGCCCTTGATATTGATTTGAGGCAGCCTTCTTACAACTACATCACCGGCTTTTCCAAATACCTCAACATAGGAACAAGTGTCTTGAACATCAATGATCCCGATGTCATCAGCACTAATCCCCTCTATACTGGTAATGGCACCTAGTATATCTCCCGGGCGCATTTTTGACTTTTTACCTGAGTTTATACGTATCTTGGTAATCTCACGATTAAGTCTCTCTGCTTTATCGGCCTTTGCCTTAGGCTTGGATTTAATGCTGTCCTCAAATTCCTCCATACCTTGTTCAACTTCTTGCTCTGTAGGCAAATCCTTCTGTGGTATGCTTTGTTGTATATATTCCTCAATTTCGTGCAGGAACCTTAACTCTCTCTTCGTGCAAAGAGTGATTGCCACACCTTCCTTGCCTGCACGTCCAGTCCTTCCGATTCTATGAACATAACTGTCATTTTCAAAGGGCACCTCATAATTGATAACATGTGATACGTCCTCAATGTGCAGCCCTCTTGCTGCTACATCTGTAGCAATCAGGAAGTGAAATTCTCCTTTTTTAAACCCTTGTATGGTATGTAATCGTTCTCCTTGCTCCATACCTCCATGAAGTGCTGCACAATAATAGCGCTCTCTTTTCATCTCTGCCAAAAGTTCATCGACCTTTTCTCTTGTGTTGCAAAACAGTATGCAGCTTTCTGGCTTTTCTGTGTATATAATACTCTTTACTACATTAAACTTTCTGCTGTCTTCAACCTCATAGTACCATTGTGCAATTTTCTCTACTGTAGGATTTTTTGATTGAAGCTCAATTTTAATTGGTTTTCTCATGTATTTGTTGCATATATCTTCAATCTTTTCAGGCATTGTAGCAGAGAAAAGCAATGTGATTCTGTCTCTTGGAAGCAAACTAACGATTGACTCCACCTGATCTATAAAGCCCATGTCCAGCATTTTATCTGCTTCATCTAATACTAGATATCTTATGTCATCCAATATTAAATTCTTTTTCTCTATATGATCAAAAGTCCTTCCCGGTGTTCCTACGACTACATGTACTCTCTGCTTCAATTCTCTTTTTTGTATATCCATTGGTTGTTTGCCAAATATGGCCGCACATCTTATCCTCTTGAACCGACCAACATGAGAGAAGTCTTCTTTTACCTGAACCGCTAGCTCTCTTGTAGGTGTAAGAACTAAGACCTGTGGATTCCTCTGCTCCAGCTCTAGCCTCTCGCAAATTGGAATAGCAAATGCTGCCGTCTTTCCACTGCCTGTCTGTGATTTAACGATGATATCCTTGTTATTAAGAACCTCAGGTATTACTTTGGCCTGTACCTCTGTAGGGTTCTCATATCTCAGCTTAAACAATGCTTTCATGGTTTCTTCACTTAATTTAAAATCATTAAAACTTACATTACTCATTTTATATCTCCTAAATTTCATACGCTTCTTCTATGAGAAGTCTTTTATATTTTAGTATAGAATAATCTAATACTATTCATACATAATATTACCAATGTCTGCTATATGTTTTGCACTAAACATTTTACATTAAATCAGAATGTGCAAAACATTTTCCTCTGTTTATAAGTTGTGAAAAATACATCTTTGATAATACAAAATCAGATGCTTCTACTGATTTTGTATTTGATAAATCTTTTTCGCAACTTATAAAACTTCTTAGTAATTGTATCATAATTATATGTTTTGCACTAAACATTTTCATTCATGCAACATATATAGGTTAATATAAAAATCAATAAAATAATATGAGCCTTTATTGACAAATGATAATGTTCGGAGTAATATATTTCGTATGCGAAATATTTATGTTCGAATTATTTTCATGCGAAACATTTAAGTAGGAGGTACCACCATGGAGGAAGTTAACAAAAGCTTAAGAGTCATTGAATTATTAAAACAACTGATGGATACCGTTAAACACAATGTTCATAGCCATTTCAGGGAAATGAATGTGACTGGACCACAAGGAATGCTCATGGGCACCTTGGCGCATCATGGTGAAATGAAGGTCAGTGATTTAAGCGAGAAGCTTGGATTATCAAACAGCACTGTATCCGGAATAATCGACAGGCTGGAAAATCAGGGCTTGGTGACAAGAACCCGAAGCAAAGAAGATCGACGAGTGGTTTATGTCAGTGTAACCTCAGAATTTATAAAGAGTTCGAAAGATCGTTTTAAAGAAATCGATAAAATGTTTGAAGCCATGATGAGTAAGGCTACTTCAGAAGAGCTAGACCAGATACTGCAAGGCTTAGACACATTACAGAGAGTTTTCAACAGCAATAAGGAATAGGAGATGCAATCATGTTTAAATTAGCAAAATATCTAAAGCCTTTCATCGCACTAATTTTCGCAGCAATCATATTGTTGTTTGTGCAGGCAATGTGCGATCTGTCACTGCCTGATTACATGTCTAACATTGTAAATAAGGGCATTCAACAAGGTGGCATTGAAAGTGCTGTGCCAGAGGCAGTGAGGCAAAGCACCATGGATAGGCTTGCCCTATTCATGAATGACAATGACAAGTCTGAGGTCCTGAATAACTATACCCTAATCGATAAATCAAATAAAGATTACGATAAATATATCGAGGATTATCCGACTCTTGCAAAAGAGCCAATTTATAGATTAAATGATATTGATAAATTGGAAACGGATAAGATAAATAGCATAATGGGTAAAGCATTTCTTGCTGTTTCGGGCATAGAAAAGACAAAATCCGAAGCAAAGGATGGGCTAATAGAATTTAACGGGACAAAAATACCCGCCAGCGCGGATTTGTTTGCTTTAATTGCTAGGCAAACCGCTGAGCAGCGTAATCAAATATCTAATTCAATAAATGAAAGATTTGCAGCTTTAGGGGATAATATGATTACCCAGGCTGCTGTTGTGCCAATAAAAGCTGAATATATTGCTTTAGGCATGGATACAGATAAGATTCAAAGCCGCTATATCATGAATTCAGGGTTTCTAATGCTCCTTATAGCCTTACTAAGTGCGGCATGTACCGTAGTTGTCGGATTGCTGGCGGCAAGAGTGGCTGCAGGATTATCAAGAAACTTACGTAAAGGTCTATTTACAAAGGTAGAGAGCTTCTCAAATACTGAATTTGATAAATTCTCTACAGCTTCATTAATAACAAGAACCACAAATGATATAACCCAAGTTCAAATGCTTGTCATTATCATGATAAGAATGGTAATCTACGCACCAATTATGGGAGCTGGTGGAGTGATAAAAGCCCTCAACAAAAGCTCCTCTATGACATGGATTATTGCCTTAGCGGTTGTTGTACTACTCGGCTTGATACTTACTGTGTTCGTTGTCGCAATGCCAAAGTTTAAGATTATTCAGAAGCTTGTTGACCGACTTAATTTAGTAACTCGTGAAAACCTTACAGGTATGATGGTTATCAGAGCCTTTAATACTCAAAGCTTCGAGGAAAAAAGATTTGATATTGCCAATAGAGATCTTACAGATACAAATCTTTTTGTTAACCGTGTAATGGTATTTATGATGCCTGCTATGATGTTGATCATGAATGGCGTAACGTTGCTTATTGTATGGGTTGGCGCTCACCAAATTGCTGAATCTGCTATGCAGGTCGGTGATATGATGGCATTTATGCAATACGCTATGCAGATTTTATTCTCATTTCTGATGCTTTCAATGATGTTTATCATGATACCAAGAGCCTCTGTATCTGCTCAGCGTATTGCCGAGGTACTGGAAACAGAGATTTCTATAAGGGATCCTAAGGAGCCTAAACACTTTGATAAGGTTGAAGGCATTATAGAATTTAAAAATGTAACCTTCAGATATCCAGAGGCAGAGGGGGATGCGATCAGCAATGTCAGCTTCAAGGCACTGCCTAATCAGACAACAGCCTTTATCGGTTCAACTGGTTCGGGTAAGACGACACTGATTAACTTGATTCCTCGTTTCTATGATGTAACAGCTGGTCAAGTTTTAATAGATGGAATAGATGTAAAAGAGGTTACTCAGCATGACCTTCGAGAAAGAATTGGTTATATACCTCAAAAGGGTTCTTTATTTAGTGGCACAATAGAATCCAACCTAAAATATGCAAATGAAAGCGCAACGATTGATGATTTAAACAAAGCTGCTGAAATTGCTCAGGCACTAGAATTTATAAATGAGAAGCCCGAAGGCATAACCGCAGAAATATCCCAAGGCGGTACCAATGTGTCTGGTGGTCAAAAACAGAGGTTGTCTATTGCTCGTGCTTTGGTTAAAAAACCTAAAATCTATATATTCGATGATAGTTTTTCTGCACTTGATTTTAAGACAGATGCAGCACTTAGAAAGGCTCTTAAGTCTCAGACAGAGGAAAGCACTGTTTTAATCGTCGCACAACGTATTTCAACTATAATGAATGCCGAGCAGATAATTGTTCTTGAAGATGGCAATGTAGTTGGCATGGGCACTCACAAGGAGCTTATGAAAAACTGTGAAACCTATCAGGAAATTGCTTTATCACAGCTCTCAAAGGAGGAGTTAGCATGAGCGAAAAAAATATGAGAGCGAAACAAGAACGACCAGCGGGAAGACGTGGCGGCGGACATATGGGCCCTGGCGGCGGCGTAATGCACGGTGGAGAAAAAGCCCGTAACTTCAAGGGCACAATGAAAAAGCTGATTCAGCATTTAAGTGTATTTAAGATATCTATAATAGTAGTTATTATCTTCGCAGCTGCCAGCTCAATATTCTCAATTGTAGGACCTAAAATATTAGGTCATGCAACTACAACTCTTTTCGAAGGTATTATGGGTAACATCGCAGGCACAGGCACCGGCGTCGACTTTGAATATATCGGCAAAATAATACTTACCCTCCTAGGTCTGTACTTATTAAGCGCCTTGTTTGCTTATATACAAGGCTGGGTTATGTCAAATGTTGCTATGAAGGTAAGCTATGGCTTCAGACGGGATATTTCACTAAAAATAAACCGAATGCCGCTTAAATATTTTGATGGCACTAGTCATGGAGAAGTATTGTCTCGGGTCACCAATGATGTTGATACACTTAGTCAGACTCTTAACCAAAGCATGACTCAAATTATTACATCGGTTGCTACAGTTGTTGGTGTTCTGATTATGATGCTCAGCATAAGCTGGTTAATGACTCTTGTGACTATTCTTATTATCCCAATATCTATTGTACTGATCTTGTTCGTGGTAAAACGCTCTCAAAAGTACTTCAAGGAGCAGCAGGATATATTGGGACATTTAAATGGTCATGTGGAAGAGATGTATGGCGGCCATGTTGTAATGAAGGCTTTCAACGGCGAGGAAAAAAGTGTAGAAAAGTTTGAGGTCTTAAATACAAAACTCTTTGGAGTAGCATGGAAATCACAGTTTTTATCAGGAATGATGATGCCAATCATGTCATTCATAGGAAATATCGGTTATGTAGCGGTATGTGTTTTAGGCGGCTGGCTTGTTGTTCAAAATACCATTGCTGTAGGGGATATTCAAGCCTTTATACAGTATGTGAGATCTTTTACTCAGCCTATCGCACAGCTTGCCAATATTTCAAACGTACTTCAACAAACCGCTGCTTCTGCCGAACGTGTATTTGAATTTTTAGCAGAGGAAGAAGAAATCCCAGAAGCCACTAATCCAGTCAAGCTTGAGAAAGTGAATGGAGAAGTTGAATTTAAAAATGTTCACTTTGGCTATAATGCAGAAAAAATTGTTATTAATGATTTCTCTGCAAGCATCAAGCCTGGTCAAAGGGTCGCAATTGTAGGTCCTACGGGAGCAGGAAAAACTACGATGGTTAAACTGTTAATGCGTTTTTATGATATCAACGAAGGTGTTATTTCCATAGATGGTCATGATATAAGAGAATTTACCAGAGGCGACTTACGATCTATGTTTGGTATGGTTTTGCAGGACACCTGGCTGTATAACGATAGCATAATGGAGAACATCCGCTACGGGCGTTTAAGTGCAACCGATGAAGAGGTAAAGTCTGCTGCGAGAGCTGCCCATGTGGATAGTTTCGTGCATACATTGCCTTCCGGCTACAATATGGTGTTAAATGAAGAGGCATCTAATGTATCACAAGGCCAAAAGCAGTTGATAACTATTGCAAGAGCAATACTGGCAGATCCAAAGATTCTAATTCTTGATGAAGCTACAAGCTCTGTAGATACCCGAACTGAAGTACAGATACAGAAAGCAATGAATAATCTCATGAAGAACCGGACTAGCTTTATCATTGCCCATCGTCTGTCTACCATTCGAGATGCTGATTTGATACTAGTAATGAATAATGGAGATATTGTTGAACAAGGAGGTCATACAGAATTGCTCGCTAAGGGTGGTTTCTATGCTGACCTATACAATAGCCAGTTTGAAAGTACTCAAGCCAGTTAATTAACCTAGAAATATGAAAATGCCCACCATTAAATCTACAAGTCTTTAATGGTGGGCATTCTTTTATTTATTATTTAGCTGCTTTTCGGCTGTCAATCATAATATACTTTGCTATGATTGCCATATGTTCTGCAGATACCGGAGGACATACCTTCAATATGTTGTCAATTATGAAGTCTATGTTTGAGTCGTTAACTGCCTTTACCTTAATTTCGTCTATTTCTATTTCTTCAGTGTCCAAAGCATCGTAAATTCCTTTAATTGTTGAATTCTGTACGATGTCGTCATTTTCCACTGAGCTTTGTGAGAAATACACTAACCCTTCTTGAACTACAAACTGTCCGAAGGCATATTCCTTCATGCTGACAGCTGATTCATCTTCGGAACTGCAGCTGCATTCATACTTTATATGCTCTACATGCCTCAAATCAAGAATATGGCTTTCATCACGTCTATTAAGAATACATCTTTCTCCTAATTCCAAAAGCCTTTGCTTCATGTGCTTTGATAAACCCTCTCCAAACTCAATAACAAACTGCTTCATAGATATAGTTCTTTTCATTTTATAATTCTTCTTCATCATCATGGCAATTCTCCTCTTAATTATGGTATTATTTCAACAGCATTTACTTAAATTGGATAAAATTCTATAAGATAAAAGCCACCCCTAGGTTGGTGGCACACATATCTAACAACTATTTATCTATATTATTCCCAATTATGTTCTTTTTACTACTCTAATTATACCATATTACATGAAAATAATTCTATTTTAAAATTTTATCGAATTAATTTTGATAAACAATTGAAAACTAGGCTGTTTTGCTTCTTGTGGATGTGATTTTACCTGTTATACTGTTTAAGCTTTTTACCTTTAGGGTTGGTTCGGTTACTCCGCAGTCATTTAGAATCCCTTGCAATATCTTAAATTCTTTTCTTTTTACAACTACTTCTACCTTGTATCTCCTATCGCCGTTGTTGCCTCTTGCCAAAAAGTTGTTTACTGTATATCCCCCATTTCTAAGCTCTTCAGCTACTTCTATCATCTTGTCCTTATCGCTTAGAAATATGTCTACTTCCAATATTCCCAGGGCCAGTTTTTCCTCCAGCTTGTTGCCTATATATACCCCTAAGGTTCTTCCAAGTGCATAAGAAATTGTATAATGCAGCCCATCCGCACTGCTTACCTTGGATATAGTTGCCGCGAAAATAACTGCATCGGCAAAAGACAGGATGTATACCGGATTCATGATGTTTCTTGATGTTAATATTGTTCTTAAGGTTGCTAATATATTTGTAAGGGCTGTTATCAAGAATAGCCCTATAATAGCAAATATTACTTGTTGTGTCATTTAGACACCTCCATTTCATTGTTGTTTCTATGTTGTTTTTTTGTTGTCTCTTTGTATGTATTAATCAAATTTTTGCAAGTCAAATGCGGCTACGCCGCATTTGAAGCCCATGTGCCTTTTCCAATGGAATTGAAAATTCTGGCACGGGCACTAAATTAAGAATTTTTATTGTTTGGAAAAGTTTTACTTTTTTAAACAATAAAAAAGCGCAAACACGATCAATGCATGTTAGCGCCTGTTTTCATAATAAATTTTAAAGGTCCTTTAACAATAGGGGAAAATATGTTTAAGTGTATAAAAAATTTTGCAAATCAATAAACTAACTTATCTAGTATAACATAAATATATAAAACCTGCAAATATTTATTGACAACCGGAGAATCTTAATATATTATATAGGAAAATAAAGTTTATAATAGGCGATGATGAGAAGAGTAAATAAAGCCATTCCTTAAAAGAGAGCTCCGGCAGCTGAAAAGGAGCAGGGAAAATTTATTGAAGCAAGCCTCTGAGCCTCATACCGATTCTTGAAAAGGATGAGGCTATGACAGGAGCTCCTGTTACAGAGCTAGGGTATAGTCATTGTTAGATGCAGTACCTGAAAGATCAATATGGCAACATATTGATGAACTGGGGTGGCACCACGAAGATATAACTCTCGTCCCCAAGACGTAATCGTCTTGGGGGTGAGGGTTTTTTATTTTTTGATTATAATTATATATTCTTTGCTTTAAGGGCTGTAGCTTTGGAGAAAGCCAAAGTAAGTTTCTTCAGAAGTATTTCTCTGGAGTGGGTGAAGCCTTGCTTCAGAAAGTTATTCCTTAATCAAAGTGTTGAGCGTTTTTATCAATAATGAAGGCTAATGTAGTTCCTGTGTCTTATTGAGCCTATATAATAATTATTAAAAATGGAGGTTATCATTATGAGTGAAGTTGATTTAAATAAAACTGAGAACATGGAAACTAATTTTATACAAAAGATTGTAGGAACGGATATAGAGGAAGGCGTCTATTCTAGAAGTATTTGCACCCGTTTCCCCCCTGAACCTAACGGTTATCTGCATATTGGAAGTACTTATGCTATAAATATCAGCCATACGATTGCAAGGAAATATAATGGCTATTTTAATCTACGTTTTGACGATACCAATCCTCTTAAGGAGGATATTGAGTATGTAAACTCAATCATTGAGGATATGAAGTGGATGGGTTATGATCCAGGCGAAAGAATATTCTATGGCTGCGACTATTCTGATCAAATCTTTGATTATGCAGTACAGCTTATTAAAAAGGGCAAAGCTTACGTTGATGATTTATCAGCTGAAGAAATGAGAGAATATCGCGGTACCTTGACTACACCAGGTAAAAATAGCCCTTATAGAAATCGTACAATTGAAGAGAATCTTGACTTATTTGAAAGAATGAGAAAAGGTGAATTCCCTACTGGTGCAAAAATCCTAAGAGCAAAGATTGATATGTCCTCACCTAACATGAATATGCGAGATCCTGCGATCTATAGAATTCAGCATGCCCACCATTATAGAACAGGTGACAAGTGGTGCGTTTATCCTATGTATGACTATGCTCACCCCCTTCAAGATGCCATCGAAGGTATCACGCACTCCCTTTGCTCTATTGAGTTTAGAGATCACAGACCCTTATATGAATGGGTTCTAAATGAATTGGATTTCGTTGAACCTCCAAAGCAAAGGGAATTCGGCAGATTAAACTTGACCGGCGTTATAACGAGCAAGAGGTATTTAAGAGAATTGGTATTTGGCAAATATGTGGATGGTTGGGATGACCCTAGAATGGTTACAATACAAGGCTTGAGACGAAGAGGCTTTACTCCTGAGAGTATTAGAAGCTTCATGAATGAAATTGGTGTGGCAAGAGCAGAAAGCACCGTTGATATTTCAATGTTGGCGCATTGTTTAAGAGAGGATTTAAAGCCTAAGGTTCTTTCTGCTATGGCTGTATTAAGACCTTTGAAGGTTGTAATAACGAATTATCCAGACAATAGTGTAGAAATGCTGACCATTGCCAACAACTCCGAGAATGAGGCTATGGGTGAAAGAGAAGTTCCTTTCTCCAAAGTTATTTATATTGAGCAGGATGATTTTATGGAAGAGCCGGCTAAAGGTTATAACAGACTTGCACCCAATGTAGAAGTAAGGCTTAAGGGAGCGTATTTCATCAAATGCGAGGAAGTAATAAAAAATGAAACAGGGGATATCATAGAGCTTCGCTGTACCTATGATCCCGCCACTAAGAGCGGTTCAGGCTTTGAAGGTCGTAAGGTTAAAGGTACAATTCACTGGGTGTCTGCAGAGCATGCAATACCCGCAGAAATCCACCTTTATGATAAGCTAATGCTGGATGACGGGCAGCTTAAAGATGAATCAATCACGTGGGAGGAGAAACTAAATCCTGCTTCCAAGATTGTTTTAAAGGATTGTATGTTAGAGCCAATCCTAAAGGGTGCGCCAATTGAAAGCAAATACCAATTCATCAGACATGGATATTTCTGTGTAGATAAGAAATATACAACACAAGATAAACTGGTAATCAATAGAATAGTAGCCCTTAAGGATTCCTGGAAGGGTAAAAAATAATATAAGATGCCACAACTGATGTAAGCAGTTGTGGCATCTTTCTTAGTGTTGTATATTTCATGACTTATTTCATATAATAACATTATTATTTTATTCATAGGGGTGTATTATGACCATTGAGAGATTCATGCTTATTGCCGGTGCTTCACTATCTCTTACATCTATTTTATATATACCTAAAGCTCAGCTACGCAAGGCCTTGTTGACATTCTTATCCTTCCAAGCAACAACCTGGTTTGTTTCTATTTTGCTTGTCCAATTTAATGCAATATCATTTCCAGTTAGGGAGTTTACTAAGGCTACCAATGTGGTTTTTATACCACAATTCTTTATATATCCAACCTGTTTTACCTGGTTTATTTTCTTGTTCTCTCAGAAAAACAGTATTATCTATAAAATTCTGCATTGGATTATATCTGTTTCGCTTCCTGTATGGTTGGCATATTTTATTGCTGTATATACGGACTTATCTGAGTTTACTAAGGGCTCATGGCTTAAAAATCTCGGTTATTTATATTTTGAATTAACCCTTCAATACCTTATCTGTTTTATTTATATAAAATGGTTCTACCGTTTCAATAAAGCAGGGGAGAAACAAATAAATGTATTTTAAAGAAAGATTTATTTTTGCTATTGTATGGATGACCTGCTTAATATCTCTTTGGTTTATCCCAAAAAACAAATTTCGGGAAGCTACCTTTATTTTTCTATTTACGCAACTACCTGCATGGATACTCGGTTTAGCAGTGGTAGAAGCAGACTTGATTGAGTATCCAGTAAGAGAATTTCATAAAGCCAATGGTACTAATTTTTCCTTTGAATACTTTGTACTTCCTTTTATTTGTATATTTTTCAATCTTTATTACCCCAATGGAAAGAGTCACTATAAAAAACTGGTTTATGGTATAAGCATAATTGGTATTTTCACTTTAGTAGAATATATAGCAGAAAAATATACTCTAATATTAAAATATATTCATTGGGAATGGTATCACACCTTTCTCAGCATGTATATCGTAATCTATCTCGTAAGAGCGGTGTATAAATGGTTCTTCAAACTGAAGAATCCTCTTTCACCTTAAAAATGAAAGAGGATTCTTTTAGCGTGATTTTTCAATTCTCTCAGCCAAGTCATTCAGATATACCCATCGCTCCATTTGCTCTTCAAGCTGCTTTTCGAGCTCTTCTTTATCTGTCATCAGCTGTTGAAGCAATACATAATCAGCTGCTGTTGCACCTATCTTATTGTTTACCTCTTGTATCTTGTCTTCCAGGTCAGCAATGACTGTATCTATCTGCTCATATTCCTTCTGTTCCTTGTAGGTGAACTTTAAAGCCCTTTCCTTTGTTCTTTCTGCAACTTCCTTGCCTACTCCGCTGCTTTTCTTTTCATTTGGCTGGGCATCTATATTTTCTGATTCACAGAACTGCTTATAGTCTGAATAATTGCCTGTATATTTCACTATACTGCCATCTTCTTCAAAAGAGAATATCCTGCCTGCTATTTTATCTAAAAAGTATCTATCATGGGAGACCGCTATTACGGCACCTTGGAAATTCTCTATATAATCCTCCAAAATGGTCAGGGTCTCTATATCAAGATCATTGGTCGGCTCATCTAGCAGCAATACATTGGGGGCTTCCATCAACACCCTAAGTAAATGCAGTCTTCTTTTTTCACCACCAGAAAGTTTGGCTATAGGTGTCCACTGTACTGCCGGTTCAAATAAA
>JARBUB010000308.1 GCA_029239905.1 Clostridia bacterium | reverse complement strand
GCTCCTTTAGGGACAAAAGTACGGCAGTAATTATTACCACCCATGCAACCCATTTAATTGAAGGGGAAGAGGATATCAAGCATATACGAATGGACAATGGAAATATCCATTGGGAAAGGCCGAGGACGACTTAAAATGAAGAATTTTATCTATAATATTGGCTACTTTCTAAAAGAAACAAAAACAATCCTGCAATTAAATGCATTATCAAACATTTTTTCTCTATTGAGTACAGGTTTGATATTTTTCATTCTTGCCATGGTCATGTCAGGCTGGTGGGTAAGCAGTCAGGTTGTAGAAGCGATACAAGAGGAAGCTGAAATAAGCATCTATTATGAAGAAGGCATCGACAAATATGAGATCATGCAATTGATGGAAAGACTTAAAATTGTCAATGGCGTTCGAGAAGTACGGTTGATTGATGAAAGTGAAGCTTATCAACGTATGGAGGAAATTCTGGGGAAAGAAGCCGATGTATTGGCGTATTTAGAGGACAATCCATTTAATTCATTTATTGAGGTAAGCATCCATATGGAAGAAATGGATTTTGTATTGGGGAAAATAAACCTTATGACAGGGGTTGATTATATCAGGGATAATCGTGAGGTTTTGAGTAGAATTGAAAATATCTCAGGGATATTGAAGCTGCTTGGATACTTGATTATAACGGCTGTTGGCATATCTACATTGGTCATTATAGGGCACATTATCAGACTGGGCATATACAATAACAGAGAGCAGATCAATACGCTGAGACTGCTGGGTGCACATGAACTGTTTATTGCATTTCCATTTCTGCTGGTCGGTATGATATTAACCCTTGGAGGTGGCCTGTTGGCATCGGCTTTATCAGCAGCTGCTATAAAATATATCTATGCCCAGATGGCAGGACCGCTTCCGTTCATTCCATTGCCGCCGCAGGAAATACTAGTATCTGGTATCGTCATGATTGTAATTTTACTGAGTGCTATTCTTGGTATTGTCGGCAGTGGCTTTGGATTGTCATCCGCAAAAAGAGATTAACAAATATACATAATAAAGGCTTTGAACTTATACATGAAGTCCAAAGCCTTTATTATGTAATGTTTAAAAATCGTCTTTTATTAGTTTTTCAAAGGTATTTACATCTCTATTATATTCTAATGGCATAACTGCAGGTCCTTCAATAATATTACCTTCATAGGTAAATCGAGATCCGTGGCAAGGGCAATCCCAAGATCTCTCTGCGGAATTCCATTGCAGTTCACAACCCATATGGGTACATGTGGTATTCACTAGATGCAGAACACCTTGTTCATCTCTGAAGGCACCCATCCTTTCTCCATTTCCGTTAATCACCTTTCCTTCACCGGGTTTGATTTCAAAGTCATCTGGCAGCGGAGAAAACTTACCTTTTATAAGTTCTTTGGCTACATTTACATTTTCTTTTATAAATTCTTTCGCAGAAGCCGCTATGGTTTTGCGTGATGGATTATATACATCCTGATAGGGACTTCTGCCGCGTACAATTAGATCGCTTAGTATCATGGCAGAAACGGTACTGTTTGTCATTCCCCATTTTCCATAGCCTGTGGCTATATATAGATTGGGGGTATCAGCTGTATAATGACCAATGTAAGGTACATCATCCAGGGTCATGCAATCCTGTGTAGACCATCTGTAAGGAATATCCTCCACTGTAAAATGATCCTTGGCAAAGGCTACGAGTGCCTCATAGTGATTGGTTGTATCCTTGCCTTGACCTGTTTTATGATGTTCTCCGCCAAGGATGATAAGCTCCCCGTCATCACTGGTTTGTGAGCGCAGTGATTTAGCAGGGTCTTCAGCAGTGATGTACATTCCGCCGGGATACTTTTCTTTTGCTTTCACTGCTAATACATAGGATCTTTCGATATATATCCTTGCAAAATACATTCCATGCTTATTATAGAAAGGATAGTGGGAAGCGATGATCACTTTTTCAGCTGTAATATTTTTGCCATCCTTCGTAGTAATCACATAGGCACCGTTTTCTTCTATGTCGATGGCTCTGGTTTGTTCGTAGATGCTGCCTTCATTCTTTATTATTTCCTGGGCAAGCGTTAACAGATATTTGCGAGGATGAAACTGCGCTTGGTTTTCAAAACGTACAGCAGCTTTGATGGGAATATCAAAAGGTATTTCTTCAATATAGGAAGCCTTTATTCCCAATTTAGAGGCTGCTTCCACTTCGTCTTTAATTTCCTGTATATATTGATCCTGTCTTGTAAACACATAGGAAGGCTGCTGAATAAAGTCGCAGTCTATATGCAGCTCATTTTGGATTTTCTCTATCAATCGGATTGCAGACTCATTTGCATCTGCATACTGCTTGGCAAATTCCATACTCATTTTGTTTTTTATTTTATTGTATATTAACCCATGCTGTGAAGTAATTTTGGCTGTTGTATGACCAGTGGTGCCTTGTAGGATACGATCAGCTTCAAGTATAGCAACCTTTACTCCCTCTTTTGCAAGCATATAAGCACAGGAAATGCCGGACATGCCACCTCCGACAATTGCTACATCTACTTTTATGTCTTCGGTTAGCTTAGGATAGTCTGTTGTGGGAGTGGATGCCATCCAATAGGATTGAGGTGGGTTTATAAAGCTTTTAAATTCATCTAAACTCATAGTTTTCCTCCAAAGTATATTTCATCAATTCTTATAGACATATTTTTTACAACTGCTTAGGAAATATCCGCTTACATTAAAAGAATATTGTAAACTTGAGAGATTTATTTTCGTGATCAGACATAAAGGAAGAGCTAATTGGAATAAATAACTGGTTGACATTGTTTGATATGTAAGGTAATATGTTTTATAATACGCATAATTATAAGCATTAGAGAATATTGAATAGATATATATTTGATAGAAGCAAATGATGTCCCATAGCTCATCAATGAAAATTCTTTGACAGATGATAAACATAAAATGCTTGCATTATAAAGACCTATGTTAATATACCTTTCTGTTGAGGTATATCGATATTGGTCTATATATTTA
>JARBUB010000307.1 GCA_029239905.1 Clostridia bacterium | reverse complement strand
ATGATTTTGTTAGGTTCTATTGCCAATGCAGCAGCAATAATTGTATGTGGTATTATAGGCAGTTTTTTGAAGAAGGGCTTACCTAAACGTTATGGAGATTTGGTTATTGCAGCACTAGGCTTTTTCACTGTAATGCTCGGTGTCAATTATGCTATGAAAACAGAACATCCCTTGGTTGTAATATTCAGTTTGGTTATAGGTGCTGCCCTAGGTGAATGGATCGATATCGAGAAGAGAATGGATAATTTGGGTAATAAGGTTCAAAGCAAGCTTAAAGGCTTCAAAGGTAATTTTTCACAAGGCTTTGTAACATCAAGCCTGCTATTTTGCGTAGGTTCCATGGCTATCATGGGTCTTGCAAATAATCATGAAACATTGTATACCAAGGCTGTAATGGATGGAGTTATATCAGTTGTATTTGCATCCACATTAGGTATAGGGGTAGCGGCCTCTGCAGTACCAGTATTTATATATCAAGGAGCAATCACACTTCTGGCAGCTTTCTTACAGCCGTATTTAAGTACAGCTGTTGTATTAGAGATGACTGCTGTTGGTGGAATTCTGCTGATGGGTGTAGGAAGTAATATCTTAGAGATTAAAAAGGTTAAAGTAGGTAATTTAATACCTGCTATATTTATACCTATAGTAATAATGATGTTTATGTAATACATAAAAATAACATATGTGAATATAATGTATTTGTATGAAAAGTCATGTGTGCAGTAGTAAAGGCCCCATGACTTTTATCATAGGGAACGATTCTTAGCTTATCTATCTGTGGGGCATGCTGGCGAAAACATTCCAAAGGAGCTAACAAGAGAAATATAGCGCATGCTGAATATAATATGATATAATAAGCAATAATAGCTCATAGATGGCATATATGGATAATTAATGAATTTGCTTAAAAAGTTCATTAATTATTATTATATATATATAGTTAGCACTCAATGTGAGCGAGTGCTAGTAAATCAATTTATAAATACAACTTAAGGAGGGTTATGAATGAATATTAAACCATTAGGTGACAGAGTAGTTATAAAAGTGATAGAGAGCGAGGAAACAACGAAAAGTGGTATCGTTCTACCAGGCACAGCAAAGGAAAAACCAATGCAAGGGGAAGTTCTTGCTATAGGAAGCGGAGAAATAATTGATGGCAAGAAAGTACCTTTAGAAGTAAAAGCAGGCGACAAAGTGATATATTCCAAGTACTCCGGCTCAGAAGTTAAAATGGATGGCAACGAGTACTTGATAATTAGACAAAGTGACATTTTAGCAATAATTCAATAATAAGAGGAGGCAAATAATATGGCAAAGCAAGTTAAATTTGGTGAAGATGCTAGAAGAGCCTTAGAAAGCGGCGTTAATCAACTAGCTAATACAGTTAAAATAACATTAGGACCTAAAGGAAGAAACGTTGTACTTGATAAGAAGTTTGGCTCACCGCTTATAACAAATGATGGTGTAACTATAGCTAGAGAGATTGAACTGCAGGATCCTTTTGAAAACATGGGTGCTCAGTTGGTGAAAGAAGTTGCTACCAAGACAAATGATGTAGCAGGGGATGGTACAACAACAGCTACATTGCTTGCTCAAGCAATCATCAGAGAAGGACTTAAGAATGTAGCAGCCGGGGCTAATCCAATGATCATAAAAAGAGGTATTAATAAAGCAGTAGAAGTTGCAGTAAGTGAGTTAAAGAAAATTTCCAAGCCAATTGAAGGCAAGTCAGCTATCGCACAAGTTGCTTCGGTATCAGCTTCAGATGATGAAATTGGCAGCTTGATAGCAGAAGCAATGGAGAAGGTTGGTAAAGATGGTGTTATCACAGTTGAAGAATCAAACACCTTTGGAACAAATCTTGATATAGTTGAAGGTATGCAATTTGACAGAGGTTATGTATCTATGTACATGATTACTGATACTGAGAAGATGGAAGCAGTACTTGATGATCCATATATTCTTATAACTGATAAAAAGATTTCAAACATACAAGAACTTTTACCTATATTAGAGCAAATCGTTCAACAAGGTAAAAAGCTTCTAATAATTGCTGAAGACATCGAAGGTGAAGCATTATCTACTTTGGTACTTAACAAGCTAAGAGGCACATTCACTTGCGTAGCTGTAAAGGCTCCAGGTTTTGGTGATAGAAGAAAAGCAATGCTGGAAGATATAGCAATACTTACAAAGGGTCAGGTTATTACTGAAGAATTAGGTCTAGACCTAAAGGAAACAACTTTGGAGCAATTAGGTAGAGCAAGACAGGTAAAGATTCAAAAGGAAAATACGATTATAGTTGACGGCGCAGGCAGTATTGATGCTATAAAAGATAGAGTAAGACAAATAAAGGCACAAGTTGAAGAAACTACATCAGATTTCGATAAAGAAAAGCTAATGGAAAGATTAGCAAAGCTTTCCGGCGGTGTTGCAGTTATAAAGGTTGGAGCAGCGACGGAAACTGAGCTTAAGGAAAGAAAACTAAGAATCGAAGATGCTTTGGCAGCAACAAGAGCAGCTGTAGAAGAGGGTATAGTGCCAGGTGGTGGTACTGCACTTGCAAACACAATCGCTGCAGTAGCAGCTCTTCTTGATACAACAGAAGGCGACGAGCGAACAGGGGTTAAGATAATTAAAAGAGCACTTGAAGAGCCAGTAAGACAAATAGCTGAAAATGCAGGCTTGGAAGGCTCCGTAGTAATAGAGAAAGTTATGTCAAGTAAGCCAGGCATAGGCTTTGATGCATTAAATGAAAAGTATGTTGACATGATAGAAATAGGTATTGTTGACCCTACAAAGGTAACAAGATCAGCACTTCAAAATGCTGCATCAGTAGCTTCATTGCTTCTTACAACAGAAAGCATTGTATCTGATATTCCTGAAAAGGAAAAACCAATGCCAGCACCTGGTATGGGTGGAGATATGGGAATGTACTAAAAAATATGAGCCCTTGACTATAATGTCAAGGGCTCTTTTTTTATAGTTCAAAGGGCTTAAAGCTTTCATTTCCAGTTAAGCTCATAATAAATTCTGTCAGCAATTCGATTTCTTCATCTATATCCTTTAGGCTTACAGTCTCTACTGGAGCATGCATATATCTGGTTGGGACTGATACCAAAGCAATTGGAACACCTTTTCCTGTATATTTTATCCTGTCTCCGTCAGTGCCGGTTGTTCTGGTATAAAGCTCATATTGTAGTTTTATCTGAAGCTTTTCTGCTGCTCTTTCTATCATTTCATTCATTCTTAGGTTCACTGAAGGACCTATTCCAAGAACGGGACCTTGTTCAAGTTTGACGTCGCCGTGCTTATTGATATTTACACCGGGGTGATCTGTGGCAAAGGTAACATCGCATATCACGGCAATATTGGGTTGTATTCC
>JARBUB010000054.1 GCA_029239905.1 Clostridia bacterium | reverse complement strand
CATTAATTCAAATACCCTTTGAACAGTTAGACATTAGCTGTTATAATCAATATGAATATTATTACTTCGATAATTTGCTTATCATTTTAAGCTATGATGAGCTTGATGAAAGTCAATTTAGTAAAGTAGAAGCAACTAATACAGATGATGCCATAAGAAACCTCAAAAAGGCATACATACAGAATTTATAAGGAGGAGTAAATTGCTAAATACTATAATTTTTGATTTGGATGGAACACTTTTACCTATGGATATAGATAATTTCATGCATATCTATTTCAAGGAAATGGGTATTGCTTTTCAGGATATGATAGAACCTAAGAAACTTGTTGATAATGTATGGAACGCAACTGATGTTATGATTAATAATTTAGAGTATAGAACTAATGAAGAAGTGTTTATGGAAAAATTTAAAACGTTGATAGATGGTGACTTGGATGTATATAAGCAACGTTTCAATGAATTTTACGACAAAGGATTTCTCAAGACAAAAGCAGCGGCATCCTATATGCCTTTGATTGTTGAGGCTGTGGAACTTCTGAAAAAGAAGGGCTATCAAACCGTATTGGCTACGAATCCGATGTTTCCTAGAAAAGCCATTATACATAGACTGAGTTGGGCAGGTTTTAAAGAAGACGATTTCAGCTATATAACCTGTTATGAGAATAATCACTATTGCAAACCTCAAATCCAGTTCTATCAGGAAGTTCTTAAAGAGGCTGGCAGAACTGCTGAAGAATGCATGATGGTGGGTAATGACGTGGAAGAGGATTTGGTGGCAGGCAAGTTAGGCATGCAAACTTACCTCATTACGAATCACTTAATCAAGAGAACTGAGGAAGATGTATGTTGTACCCATCAAGGTACTTACGAAGACTTCCTGAAATTTGCACAAGAAATTAAATCTATAAGATAAACAAACCCCCGCATAAGCGGGGGTTTGTTGTTTTATTGTCTCTTTAGTCTGTGGTAGCTCTTCTTACCCTTTTTTATAATTGCCTTGTCGTCTGTAAAATCTTTATCCGTGATAATCGTATCTATGCCTTCAACCTTTTGATCATTTACGGTAATTCCGCCTTGGGTAACAAGTCTTCTCGCCTCTCCCTTTGAAGGTGCTAGGCCAGTCATCACTAATGCATCCAATATATTTATTCCTTGTGACAGCTGTTCCTGACTTATATCTGTTGTAGGAATGGATTCCGAGTCACCGCCGCCGCCGAATAATGCATCTGCTGCCTGCTGCGCCTTAACGGCCTCTTCCTCTCCATGAATGATCTTCGTCATTTCAAAAGCAAGGGTTTTCTTTGCTTCATTAATCTTTTCTCCTGGAAGGCTTCCTAAACGCCTTACTTCATCCATAGGCAGGAAAGTCATAAGTGCCAAACACTTCTCAACATCAGCATCGTCAACATTTCTCCAGTATTGGTAGAAGTCAAAGGGTGATGTTTTTGCCGGATCCAGCCATATTGCTCCAGATTCCGTCTTCCCCATCTTCTTACCTTCACTAGTAGTTAACAATGTAAAGGTCATCCCATAGGCTTCTGCACCTTCAACTCTTCTTATTAGGTCTGCACCAGCTATTATATTTGACCATTGATCATCCCCGCCTAGCTGAATTCTACAGCCATACCTTCTGTATAGCTCTAGGAAATCGTAGCCCTGCATAATCATGTAGTTAAATTCCAAGAAGGACAATCCCTTCTCCATTCGACTTCTGAAGCATTCAGCTGTAAGCATTCTGTTTACAGAGAAGTGTACTCCTATTTCCCTTAAGAATTCAACATAATTTAAATTAAGCAGCCAGTTAGCATTGTCTTCCATAATAGCTTTACCACTTTCGAAGTCAATGAACTTCTCAAACTGCTTCTTAAAGCATTGTGAATTATGCTGAATATCTTCTCTAGTAAGCATCTTTCTCATATCTGTCTTCCCAGTGGGATCTCCTACCATTGCAGTCCCGCCGCCTATCAGCGCAATTGGTCTATGCCCTGCTCTTTGCATATGAGCCATAGCCATAACTGTAAGAAAATGTCCAATTGTCAGGCTATCAGCTGTAGGATCAAAGCCTATATAAAAAGTTACAGACTCCTTTCCCAAAAGCTCTCTTATAGGTTCTTCGTGAGTAACCTGCTTAATAAAGCCTCTTTCTTTAAGAATATCAAATGCATTTACCTTTCAAAAAACAAAAAGAACCTTCATCCCGAAAGGGACGAAAGTTCGTGGTACCACCCTAATTGACTGCAAATAAATGCAATCCACTTGTTTACGAGTACATACATACTCTCTTCCTAGATAACGGCGGAAGCTTCCGGCACAGCCTAATTTGAATTTCTCAGCCTGCAGCTCAAGGGTGTATTTCATATTGCACTCATATCGACTTACACCTAGGACTTTTATTAGAAACCAATAAAACATCCCCGCCGACTCTCTAAAATGTAGCACAAGTATTACTTTTCCCAATCATAGCCATTGTTTTTTGATTATTAATAGTATAATACTATAACCCTATTATGTCAATAACCATTATTTTGATTCATTTATTTATCGTAACACTGTACAAATATCTTATGCAGATCACCTTTTAGTGCTATGCTATTCTGCTTAAAGACCTTGTTTAATGCCTTTAATGTTATATATAGCTTTTCCTCACTGCAATTCTCACCCATATGCCCAATTCTGAACACCTTGTCTCTTAGGAAATCAAATGCTCCTGCAATCATTATGCCATGATTTCTCATCATATCATCAAATACCTTTGTAAATGTGATACCTTCAGGTAAAACAACGGTTGTTACAGTATTAGAATGCACTCTCTGACAGCAGTAGCAATTTTTCTATGTTTCTCAGTGAATTCTTCTTTTCGTAAAACAATCTCTACTGCTTTATTAAGTGCATATATATCGCTTATAGGCTGTGTGTAAGGAAACCATTTATCTTTATACCAATTTCTCCACATATATAGATTTGTATAGAACCCTGCAATTGCGGCCACTCTACTGGCCATCTTTTCCCAAGCATCTTTGCTAATACTTAGAAAGGTTAATCCCGGAGGAGCTGACAAGCACTTTTGTGAGCCGCCCAAAGCAATATCGATCTGCCACTTATCAACCTCTAGCTCTTCTCCACCAATCGCAGATACTGAATCAACGATGGTCAATATCCCATGTCTTTTTAATAAAGGGCAGAGCTCATTTACTGGGTTTGTTATGCCTGAAGGAGTTTCACAATGCACCAGCGTGGCTGCCTTAAAATTATTATCTTTCTGTAGGAATTCTTCTAATGCACTAACATCAATTGCTTTCCTGTAATCAGCGCTAAAGTAAACAACTTCTGCTCCATACATTTTAGCAAAATCCCCAAAGCCTTTTCCAAATATACCATTATCAATACATAATATCCTATCTCCAGGCTCAATTAGAGATGCACATGCAGCTTCCAAACCTAGTATGGCTTCCCCTGATAATATTAAAACCTCATTGTGTGTTTTTACTAGCTTTTGCAGGCTTTCACAAGTGCTTTTGTAGAATTCGAAGAAACCAGGATCTAAATCAGGATTTGTTATTGGCTTAGCCATAGCAGTTCTTACTTCCTCATTGACATAAGTTGGTCCTGGCGTCATGATTAATGGTCTTTGCATTACATTCCCTCCAATAAATAAGCTCAATATTTATAATTTGTTTTAAGATAGTTTAGCTCGTTTCAAAGCTGCTGACAATGGTAGGGCAACTACTATGCCTATTAAAATTTGTATTACGTTTCCAGGTATTGAAGTGAAAGGCTGTATCCAATTTCCATACAAAATTACCTCTGTAAAATAATATCCAATCAGCATCCATATAGATCCTAAAAATATACCCATCAAGTTATATGCCCAATTTACTCCTTTTTTATTATTTAAATAAGCTACTTTCCCAATGATATAGCCCATTACTCCTCTTACGACAAAAGTAAATGGGGTCCAAGCAGCCCATTCTGACAAAAAGTCAAACAACGCCATACCAAAAGCACCAGCGAATGCGCCTTTTCTAGGCCCAAAAACAATTGCTGCTGTAAATAACATACTGTTTCCCATATGTATAAGTCCGCCATTTAAAGAAATAGGGAGTCTTATTTTTATGAAACTTGTTGCTACAAACACTAAAGCAATCAATAGGGATGTCATAACCATGTCCTTTATCCTGTTTGATGTTGCTAGGTCTATGCTTTTATAATCTTTCAATTTTATCCTCTTTCCATAAATAATTAGTGCACTTTAGGTTTAATTATATAAAACTAAAGTGACCTTTTAAATGAAATATGGAGTAAAAAAAGCCTTCTAAGTAAAAACCACGTCCATTGTATCGATACAATGGACGTGGCAAACATATAATTTGATGTAACGTGATTTTTACGATAGAATTGAAGAAGATTGTGGGGTGTTTAATATTATGAACAAGGCTCAAAAATCAGATTTATCACTACTACTAGTTACAATTTTTTGGGGTGCGGGCTTTCCCGTTACAAAATTTGCATTACAGACTATACCGCCCCTATACCATATTGGGTTAAGGTTTTTGATAGCAGCAGTGCTTCTTTCAATTATATTCTATAGAAAAATGTTCAAGATTGATAAAAGTATTCTTAAGCCTGCAGCTACAATGGCCGCTTTATTATTCCTGACATATGCATTGCAGACCATAGGACTTTTATACACCACTGCTTCAAAATCAGCCTTTTACTCTGGCTTGGCAGTGTTATTCGTCCCAATGCTGTCTTTTCTTTTCTATAAATCAAAAATGAATGTAAATACAATCATAAGCATAACCTTAGCTTTTCTCGGACTGTATTTGTTGTCCTTTTCCGGCAACGTTTTCTCCTTTAACATAGGAGATTTAATGACTGTTTTGAACTCTGTATCCTATGCAGTATTGTTGCTTCTTACTTCAGATTATGTAAAGGAGCATGATCCTACTCAGCTATCTATTGTTCAGATGTATATCGTTTCTTTATTGGGATTTGGTGCCGCATTACTATTTGATAAATGGGATACTCCAATGTCACTACTTAGCTTTAATTCTTTAATGTTCTCTGCTGTACTATGTACCGCCTTTGCCTTTTGGATGCAGGCTACAGCGCAAAAGTTCACTTCAGCATCACATGTTGCTCTAATATTCACCATGGAGCCGGTATTCGGCGCCTTTACCGCGTGGCTTCTTCTGCATGAGAAATTAGGTTATAAAGGCTTCGCAGGTGGTGCATTTATAATATTGGCTATGTTGATTGCTGAATTTGACTTCTCAACATTAAGGGCGAGATTATTCCCTTTAAAAGGACGCAAGTAAAATCTTGCGTCCTTTTGCTTTACATTTTCTTTGGTTGAAAATACCCCCCCAAAGATGATCGCACATCCATGGTGGTTAAAAAAGCTCCGCAATCCTGCTTGCTAATAATTTCTTTGAGCTCTCTTACCTTCTTCCTCTCTGTTATAACATTCAGCATATAGCTGCTTCCATCCATACCTTCACCTTCAAATATAGTAACTCCAAAGCCTGCGCTTCTCAGGGCGTCTACAATTCCACACTTTATTTCTTTAACAATTATCTGCACCAATAATCTTCCTATAGAAAGTTTTTCTTCTAGCTTACTTCCCACATAGTTTCCACTAGCATAGCCTAAGCAGTATGCAATAATAAGCAAGGGCTTATTTATATTCCCTACAACCTTACCTAAGACAATTAAATAAATCATTACTTCAAAAAATCCTATCACAGCAGCAATTTTTCTTTGTCCTTTTACCAATAAAATCATACGCAAGGTCCCCATTGATACATCTGTAATTCTCGCAAAAAAGATAAATAATGCTTGTACTAACAGTTCCATATTGACCTCCAAAAAATTTTATTTCTACTTATATAATATACATTTATAAGCTATAGAAACAAGGTTTTCTATATGCTAATTTCTGCCACCAGTCTTTTATTATATTTTTCGCAAAAAATATAACAATAATATTAGAATTAATTTTAACCTTACGAAAGGAGCACTTATATGAAAAAATATAACAAACAGTTGGCTCTAGTTATTGTTGTGGTTTTGTTTATATGCAGTTTAGCATCGTGTATGCCACAATCTCCAAGAAAACCAGTGCCAAACAATTATCGAAACAACAATACTATGACCGATACTCCGTATACTGCACAAAATGATCAAAGAAACGTTGGCAGTAGTGGAAACTCAAATGCAAGTGGTAATCAAACCTCTTCATTGTTTTCTACACTTGATTACAGCTTTGCTACAATCACCGAAAATATAAATATACGTTCTGGTCCTAATGCGGGAACATCAGTTGTCGCAAATTTAAAAGAAGGTGACCAAGTAAAGGTTATTGGCAAATTGAACGGATGGTATGTTGTAAATGTACCAAACACAAATAAAGTAGGCTGTATTTCACCAAATTATGCAAAATTATATTCAGCAGAGCCGGCATCTACAAAACCTACTCCTACAAAGCCCATACCGACAACACCTACTTCACCTAGAAAGCCAACTGGGACAACCGGCACAACTACAACACCTGCAAAGCCGGCCGGTGCACCAACAGGCACTAGCACACCAACAGGTACAGGTACATTATCTTCTCAAGGATCAAGAATATTGCAGCTGGCTAATGCTGAAAGAGCTAAGGTTGGCGCAAAACCACTTAAGTCCAACACAGACTTAAACAAACTTGCAACAATGAAATCTCAAGATATTGTAGAAAAAAATTATTTTAGTCACCAATCTCCAACATACGGCTCACCCTTCGATATGATGAAAACTTATGGAGTAAGCTATATGTATGCCGGTGAGAATTTAGCCATAGACCAAGATGCTGATCAGGCACACAATGCTTGGATGAATTCAGAAGGGCATAGAAAGAATCTACTAAATCCTGACTTTACAGAAGTTGGTATAGGCTTATATCCAAAAGGAAATGGCAGCTATGCATATACCCAAATGTTTATAGGCAAATAAAATATTCAAAAGTAAAGCTATGGGACTCCTCCTGGCTTTATTTTTTTTATCAAATGCTAAATACAATTCATATAATATATAAATAAAGATTAGCATTGTTGATATATCATATCGTTGTAAATGATTGAGGAGTAAAGTATGAAATATGATTCCTATCTATTAACTGCACTAATCAAATTAGTTGAGGGTACCATAATAAGTCCTGCTGCAAGCGTATTTACAGATCAGCACTCGAGAATACTAATGCTCGCAAATGCTGAAAGAGCTAAAATTGGCATACAGCCTTTAAAATTAAACAGTGCCCTATGTAAGCTTGCTGAATCAAAATCTCAGGAAATGGTGGAAAGGAATTATTTCAGTCATCAATCTCCAGACCGAGGATCAGCTTTTGATATGATGAGATCTAATGGGATAAACTATACGGTAGCTGGAGAAAACTTAGCCATCGTTCAAAATGCGGATCATGCTCACATTGCATGGATGAACTCAAAAACTCACAAAGAAAATATTCTAAATCCTAACTTTACAGAAATAGGCATAGGTATATGTTCTAAAGGAAATAACAGCTATGTATGCACACAGATGTTTATTGGCTGATAATATTATTAAATAAAATTATATTTTTAATAGCAGTAAATTGACAACAGCATTTCTATAATAGATAATATTATAGTATATTTACAATGACGAATGAAAAACAACAGCAATATGAAGCTTTGCTGAGAAAAGAGGAAGCATATGAGAATGAGACATAAGCCGCATGCAGTTGATACGCTGCTTGGGCATCCGGATATAGTAATTTTCAAGCCATCGCTGCATAAAGGCCTTTGGGCAGAGGAATTTGGCAACTCCAATCCTATTTGTGTTGAGCTAGGAATGGGTAGAGGGCAATTTTTATCTACCAATGCAATGAAACATCCTAATAACAACTATTTAGGCATAGAAAAAAAGAACGAAGTAGTTTTAACAGCCCTGCAAAGAGTTCTAGAATCTGAGCACCCTATGAAAAATCTGAGAATGCTTCCAACGAGTATAGACAGTATTTCAGAGTTGTTTGCATCCCATGAAATCGATATTCTTTATATAAACTTTTGTGACCCATGGCCAAAGGATAGGCATGCAAAGCGCAGATTGACCCATAGAAGGTTTTTAAATGAATATAAGGGGCTTCTTAAGCCGAAGGCAGAAATTATATTTAAAACGGATAATAGAGAGCTTTTTGATTTCTCCATAGGAGAATTTCAACATTGTGGTTATGAAATCATTGAAATCACCTATGATTTGCACAAGCTAGAAGATCCTGAAAATGTGATGACTGAATATGAAAAGAAATTCTCTGAAATGGGTATAAAGATTAATAGATTAAAAGCCATAAAGCTATGATATATAAAAACCCCACATCTATATGTTCAGAAAAACAAATAGATGCGGGGTTTTTTACATTATCTATACCATTGTTTAACCTTTTCAATATCTTTAATAACAATACTGCTTTTATCCAATTCTATAGACATTTCCTTCTTAAAGGCAGAAAGAACCCTTATTACGGTTTCTCTTGTGGTACCTACCATATTGGCAAGCTCCTGTCTTGAAATATTCAGATCCAGCTCAGTTCCTGCTTTTGTCTTCTTTCCATAATCATCTGCCAGCTTTACTAGGGCTTGGGCAGTTCTACCAAAAGTATCATATAGAGCTAGATTTCTTACCTTGTTTTGTGCCTCTATAAGCCTGTTGTTCAGATACTTTATAAGGGCAAGAGATATTTCAGGAGTTTCTACAATTAATTTTTCTAGAGCACTATTTTTTATCATACCAACTTCAGCATCTTCCAATACCTCAGCGGTAGCGGGATAATCAGAACTACTAAATAATGTAACCTCTGCAAATACATGGCCTTCATTTAAAATATGAAGAATGTGTTCCCTGCCGTCACTTGACAGCTTTGATATCTTAACCAATCCCGATTTTATATAGAAAAAGGCTTCTCCAGAATCCCCCTCCATAAAAATCGTTTTGCCCTTTGGGTAGCTTCTAACGATTGAAATATCATCTATCTTTTGAAGAAACTCTTCTTTTAACTGAGCGAATACACTTATTTGTTTTAAATAATCATATTTTGACATACATTTCCCCTATCTATAAATCGATTATTAATTTATACTTCCACATCTTTCTTGTTTTTGACCAGCAGTGCTTTAAAATCCACTTCATTCACAATGATTGCAGCAAAAATCATAATACATCCAATAATCATCTTTGTTGTCATTAACTCATGCCAGAAGATCACTGAAGCCAAAGCACCAAATACCGACTCAAGGCAAAGTATTATTGCCGCATGGGTTGAAGGTGTGTTTCTTTGAGCCAGATTCTGAATAAGAAATGCAGCTAAAGTACTTAGTAGTGCAGAGTATAAAATGCCACTCCAAATACCTATTCCAGATATTGTTGGGACAGGTTCAAAAGCTATAGCCAAAATGGTGCATACAACTCCTGCAAACAATACTTGAATTGTAGCCAAAACGATTGCATCTGTCTTATTGGCAAAATATCCTATTGATACGATATGACAAGCATAGAATATTGCACATAAAAATGTAAGGAAGTCTCCTGCTCCAATATTCAATTGATCATTAACTGATATCAAAGATAAACCGACGAAGGCTACAATAGCCATAATAACAGCCTTTTTGTCCGGAAACTTCTTGGTAAACAAAATCATGATAAATGGCACTAGCACAACATTTAACCCTGTAATAAAGCTTGACTTTGCAGGGGTTGTAAGATGCGCTCCGAAGGTCTGTGTTATGAATCCTAAGGATAGAAAGACTCCGACGATACAACTGTTCTTAATATCCTGCCAAGAGGACTTTCTTAATTTAGGCAAAAATATGATAGCCATAATAATTCCGGCAATCATAAATCTAAGAGATAGAAAATACAATGGTGTAATTACTGCTAAAGCGTTTTTTGTGACAACAAAGCCGCCACCCCACACAATTGCAACTAGGAGGAGACTTAAATCCCATAATAGCGTCTTTGATATGATCTTTTCTTTCAATGAATTCACCCCAATCAAAATATACACCATCAATTATACCTTAAATACTTCAACCCTCCAATTAAAATTTCCTGTGAGAGGTTTCATGCAATAAATTTAGATTCTAATAACTGGAAGTGAACCGTATACTATTGGTATAGGAGGGATCATTATGGATTTTTTTAATAATGTTGGAAAGAAACTTGGAAGCGCTGCTAAATCAGCAACAAAAAAATCAGAAGAGCTTGTTGAAATTACAAAAATTAATCTAAGCATAGGAAACGAAGAAGATAAAATAAAAAAACTATTTACTGAAATGGGCAAAGAACTATATAGCCTATATGCAAGTGGCGAATTCTTCGACGAATCTATTAATGGTAAGTGTGAGGAGATCAAAGCTGTGGATGACAATATTGAAGCCTTAAAAGAAAAGGTTAAGAGCTTAAAGGGTCATAACACGAATCTTGACAGCGTAGCAGAATGCAATTCAGAATGCTGTACAGAAATAAAACCGGAAGCAAATTATCGACTTGATGATGTTAATAAAAAAGACAGCGAATAGTATAAATAAAAGTCCCTAATCCGTATACCACACAATGAGGTGGCTACCTATTAGGGACTTTTTTTAAAATCTAATAACTTGTCGCCGCATGCCTACATTAATAACCAATCCAATTGCCAATAAATTTGTAATAAGTGAGCTGCCTCCATAACTGATAAACGGAAGAGGTATTCCTGTAACCGGCATTATTCCTATTGTCATACCAATATTTTCAAGTATATGGAATAGATACATCGCCGTGATTCCTACACAGATAAGCATCCCATAAGTGTCCTTTGCTGCTTTTGCAATGTGTATACACCTTAAAAGTAAAATTGCAAATAAAATGACTATGACTACTGCTCCTATAAAACCAAGTTCTTCTCCTAACACTGAGAAAATAAAATCCGTGTGTCTTTCAGGGATAAATCCATTGTTATTTAGGGTTCCATTGAATAAACCTTCTCCAAAAAACTGACCTGATCCTATAGCTGTTTTAGACTGTATTACATGATAACCACTTCCCCTGGGATCAAGCTCAGGATTTAAAAAAACTTTTATACGATTTTTTTGATGAGGTTGTAATGCAAAAAACCAAAGCAACGGTGTACTCAATATAAATGCTCCAACTACACCAATAATATACTTATAGTTAATACCTGCAACAAAAAGCATAATTGCTGCAATAAATATAAATACCAATGCTGTACCAGTATCGTTTTGCAATATTATTAATGCTACGGGCACCAATATATAAATACTGCTTATTGCCAAGTCAGACAAATTATTCAACTTGTCCTTTCGCCTTTCCAAATGCTTAGCAAAGGCGAGAATAAAACCTATTTTTACGACCTCTGCGGGCTGAAAATTAACAGGTCCAAGATCAATCGAGCTTTTTGCTCCTTTTGCTTCGTGCCCAAGTACAAAAACAGAAAGCAGCAGCAAAATATTTATTATATAAATCGCTGTCTGCATATCACCAAAGCTATTATAATCAATCAATAGCAATAGCACTAATGCTATTATGCCAATTATAAAGGCTACTCCCTGAATAGTTATATACTTGGAGTTGCCCCCGCTACCCACCTGAGTTGCACTAGCAATAGCTACCAAGCCTAAAATTACTAGTATTATTGTAGTTATAACAATACCAGAATCTATATTTCTTAATAACTTTTTGTCTACGATATTATCATATCTCATCATATGGAATCATCCTTCTATATAAAATCCTTTGTACTTCCATGTTGCCAAAATACATTTGTGATTATACAAAAGCAGATATTCTACTAATTTCTAATCAGTTTTTTCACAACATATCATTATTTTAGCATAAGTATTTATTAATAAATAGCTATTTCATTATAATTTCGCCTGTCATAATGTCGACTGTCATAATCCAATAGCCGTAGTTCTTTGATTTGTGTGGCTTATAGCTAGTAAAACCTCTCATGCTGTAATATCTTTCCTCTTGTTTATTATTCATTCCAGGAATACCAAACATTATACTTTTTATAACCTTTTTATCTCTATGATCTCTAGAATATCTGACCCCTATTATATAATCTTTTCTGCTAATCATCATCACACATTCATTGCTCATAAATGGATATCCCAAAGGCATCATGGAGCCCATAAAAGGTATCGTTGCACTATTTAGCAAATATACATCATTCTCAACTTTAAACCACTTTTCTTTTGAGCGGTCATCATCGAAAGGCTCATATTCCCTAAGTCTCTCCAGAACCTTTTCAAGCCTTCTATAGCTTGGATTTTCATAGAAAGCATTCTTTTCACCTTCAGAATGTTTCTTTTTGTCTCTGTCGTCGCTATCACTTTCGCTGTCACTATCACTGTCACAATCGCTGTCTCTTTCACTATCCTCATCATAATAATAATTCTTGTAGTCAATTTCTGGGCACTCTACTTTATACTCATAAAGAGGCTTTTCATGCTTTTCCTCCGTCTCAATAACAAACTTCGCCTTTATCTCAGTTTGAGCTTCAAACAAAGGCTTTTGAGGCAGCATCTCAATAGGCATCATTGGTTCAGGTTCTGGCAGAGGCATCGGCTCTGCTTCTGGTATTGGCTCTTGTTCTACTATTGGCTCAGGTTCTGGTATTGGTTCTGGTATTGGTTCTGGTATTGGTTCTGGTATTGGTTCTGGTTCTGGTATTGGAACTTCTTCAATTATCGGTTCCATTACTACTGGTTCAGTAACAATTTGAATTGGAATTGGCTCTTTTTTTGGTTTTACTGGTGCTGGCTTTACTTCATTTTCGCCGACTTCATATTCTTCTACATCTTCTAAAGAAACCTTAGGTAATTGCGGCATTTCTAACGGTTTAGTAAGTACTGGAGATATAACTTCTTCAATGGTTTGCTGTTTCTTATCAATTCTATCTTGAGTTTTGTTTATGATATGGTATGAATTTTTCCATTGAATTTTATCGCGTCCAGTGTAACCCGACAATGGAGTTGCTGTGCTCGTTTGAACTGCAGCTACCATAAAATCTGATATACCCATACCACTTTTCATTACGTTATCTGCGTCAAACTCTACGTTTAGCTCCCCTCTGCCACTGCCATCAACCATTAGTCTTCCCATATCGACGGCTGATTTCTTTGCAGGGGCAATCAAAAGCATTCTATAATCTACTTTCTCACCATATTTTACGTTTTGTGCATAAGCAGTAAGCTTGCCTCTACCGTTTTTTATTTCAATTTTAGCATAGCCTGTCGGAATTTTGCCCGCAGCTATTTCGTATCCCTTATCATCTTCCTGAAGAATGATAAAATAGCGTTTATATTCATTATTTAAAGGCATAGAATAACCCCCTTTTATACATAGTCATTACTAATATATGAAAAAGGGGGTTGCTTATGAACCTATTTATGAAAAATATTTATTAAGCGTATTTGCTAAGTTTGCAAACTCCTGCAGTGACAAGGTTTCACCTCTTCTATTTTCCTCTATGTCAACGCTTATAAGTACTTCTTTTATCTGTTCTTTAGATAGTCCAAAGTTTCCAGCCGTCAAGGCATTTAACAAAGTCTTTCTCCGCTGGCCAAAGGATGCCTTTACCACTCTGAAAAACATGCTTTCACTTTCAACCTCCACTGCAGGCTTAGGTAATATATCCAGCTTTAATACGATTGAATCCACATCAGGCTGCGGAATAAAAGACTGAGGTGGCACAAACAGTATTTGACTTGGTTTTGCATAATACTGTACTGCTACAGATAAGGCACCATATATCTTGCCGCCTGGAACTGCTTTAATTCTATCTCCAACCTCTTTTTGCACCATTATGGTTATACTTTCAAGGTCAAGCTTTTCCTCTAGCAGTTTCATAATGATTGGTGTAGTTATATAATAAGGCAGATTAGCTATTACCTTTGCTTTACTGTCTCCAAAATGCTCCTTCAAAACTTCTTTTAAATCTAACTTTAGAATATCACCGTTTATAACGTTTATATTATCATATTCAGCCAATGTTACCTTTAATACTGGAATCAAGTTTTTATCAATTTCTACAGCTACTACTTTTCTTGCACTTTCACAAAGTTTCTGCGTCATCGACCCCATTCCAGGTCCGATTTCCAGTACATTATCATCCTTGGTAAGCTCAGCACCGGCAATGATATCATCCAATATATTTTCATCAATTAGGAAATTCTGTCCTAGTTTTTTGGTCATACGGAAATTAAACTGCTTAAGCAGCTCTTTTGTACTCGATGGATTAACTACACTTTTCATATTTTTCATCCTTTGCTTATTATTCAAACATATATATTACGGGAATTGTTTTACACATTCTGATCTAATGTAAGTGGTCTTGTGCAAAACATATATCGCACGCAGCTTCAAAATCCTCTCTACTTATACCATATATGTTAAGTCTATTTACAAATTGCTTGGCATTGGCATAACCTATACCAAGCCTAGCTCCCAGTTTTTTTCTCCTCGCTGATGAATCTTCTAGTCCTACAAGTCCGAATTCGACCATGTCTATGGTACTAAATTCATTTCTTTCCTCAGCAACCTCTGCCTTCGCCATACTCAACGCTTTTAATATAGCTTCTGGCGATGCATTTTCCACGCCTATATCATTTTCATATTTAGCATCCTCTGCCGGTATAAAAGCATGCTTCACACCCTTGACTTTATCAGCTATTATTTTTCTTATTTTTTCGCCCATAAAATCTGGGTCAGTGAGTACAATTACACCTTGATTCTGCTGCGCCTTACGTATAAGATCCAGCGTTTGTTTCGTAAGCCCAAAGCCGCTGGTTATTATGATGTCGGCTTTTACTGCTCTTGATATTGCGGCCGCATCATTTTTACCTTCAACTATAATTACTTCTTTTATCAATATTATCCCCCGCAATTCGCCTAAAAATGAATTTCCACAGAATATTATCCTGTGGAAATTTATTTGCTATTTAAATTTGTATTTAGGTTTATCCAATACATAAACCTTGACTTGTTTTCTGCCATACTTATTTACTACTGATGGAGATTCGAAAAATAGGTCTATTTTATTACCCTTAATTGCACCGCCTATGTCTGCCGCCAATGCTTCACCGTAACCTTCTACATAAAGCCATGTGCCTAGGGGAATTACTCTTGGGTCAACTGCAACGATTCCGGGTCTGACTCTTACCCCTGTATAAGTAATGCCATATTGGGGATTATCCGGAGTCTTACCGCAGCTTTCAAAGGATGCATCATAGGCTGTGGAAGACATCTTTAGAGCCCTTGTAAAATTATATTGGCCTCTAGAAGTAACTAGAGTAGTCTTAGCTCCTTCTTCTATAATTCCTTTTACTGGCTCACGTATAATCTTCTCACTTACTATCTTTTTGCTAACTTCCTTGCCGTCTTCATATATTGTCTTGATTGTGACTTCCTTTTGTCCTGGCTGCCCCTTTTGTACAACGTTCACAAAGCCCTTTGCCAAACTTTCAACCTTCTTAACCTCATTGGCAAACTCGATTTGAACCTTTTCGCTTGCTAGCTTCTCTTCTACTCGGATAACACTTATTTCCATATCATCCTGAAGACTTGCACTTATTTCAGGTTCAACTCTGTCCTTGCTTCCGATAAGAATCTCAGCTTCCTTTAATACATTTTCTACTGTATCTGTTGTAGTAAATATAAATACGCTGCTATCCTTGGTCTTAATGCTCACCTTTTTGGCCCTCTGAATATTAATACTTAAACCGTCCTTCAACTTTTCTGTCATAGAAATACTCATTTTATCGTATGGTCCAACTTCAATTGCTTTATCATTCAGTATGTCTTCTACTGTATTTTTAAAAGTCTTGATTGCAATTTTTTCTCCTGCATCGGATATAACAATATCCTTCTCCATCCATCCATAGACCAAAGATGTAGCAAGTATTAAGCAAGCCACTATAACGGCTGTAAGCTTTGCATACCGCAAA
>JARBUB010000306.1 GCA_029239905.1 Clostridia bacterium | reverse complement strand
CATTGGAGAAAAGATTGATCACTACCTGACTTATTTTATCCCTGTCTGCATAAATTTCTACAGGCTTTTCGCTAATAGATAAAGCGATATTCTTGTCCAACATTTCCTTTTCAAAATTCATGGCCATACTTTTAATAAGCTCAACAATGTCAAACTCCATTTTATTGAGAATGATATTTTCTCCCTCATATCTTGCCAGCTTTTCCAAGTCTCCTACCAAACGACTAATTCTTATGATTTCGTCATAACAGCTCCTCAGTCTTGCTGAATCAGCTTCCCATATGCCGTCAATCATAGCTTCCAAGTGACTTTGCAAGGTAGTTAAAGGTGTACGTAATTCGTGGGCTACATCGGCAGTAAGCCTTTTGCGCAGCTGCTCTTGTTGCTTTAATATACCTGCCATACTGTTTATTGATCCTGTTAAACTGTCTATTTCCCGGATGCTAGATTGATCTGATATCTTATTGTCAAAATTGCCTCCAGATATGCCCTGTGCAGTGCTTATCACATTTTTTATAGGTCTGCTTATTCCCCGGGCAATCAAATTTCCCAATACAATTGCCGATACTAAAGCGAAGGCTCCAACCCCTATGAATACGATATTAAGGCTGTTTATAAACTTCAAATCACTTTCAGTAAAATAAAAAGGACCATAATAACCGATAAAGACCTTGCCTACTCTTTTAAAATCACTCATAATGGGATACTCTTCTGTTATATATTGACCCTTCCAGTTGGGATAACGGCTCATCATGTTGGTGTGAATATTCTCCATCATATTAAGACACATGCCATGATTATACTCCAATGCGTCCCAAACAGGCTTGCCCTGCTCATCCGCCACCTGTACAATTAAACCATTGTCCAAAGCGCTTATTCCTATATTCTGAAGAGATACTTCATTAAAACCTTGCTGCATTTCATATTGATGTGTGATTAAAGCAACTATTTCAAGATTCTTTTTCTCTTGATTGCTTTTTACATAGCTGCGAAATTGCTGTTCCAAATATAAGTTAGAAAAAATACTTATGAGTACCACACATAGCACAGCAACTGCCAAATATGAAATTGTAAGCTTTGTTCGCAAGCTTTGTTTCAATTTATTCACCACCAAATTTATAGCCTACTCCATATACGGTAAGTACATATTGAGGCTCCCTACTATTGGTCTCAATCTTTTGTCTTAAGTTTTTTATGTGTGTATCTATAGTTCGATCATAGCCCTCATAATCTTCACCCAATACAAAGGTGATGAGCTCTTCTCTGGTAAAAACCTTTTTAGAATGTTTAGCGAGTTTTAGTAATATCTCAAACTCCACAGGTGTTAGGCTTACACTGAGTCCGGCTTTTTTCACACTATGACTTTCTATATTAATGACTAAGTCACCTTGATTATAACTCAAAACCGTTGTCTCTGCAGCAGTATTCTGAGTTCTTCTTAATACTGCTTTGGCTCTTGCAATTAACTGCTTGGGACTAAAGGGCTTTGTCATATAGTCATCGGCTCCTATATCAAGCCCATTGAGTATATATTCTTCTTCTACCTTAGCAGTTAACATGATGATGGGCGTAGTATCTCCCAAGCTTCTTATGTGCTTGCATATTTCCTCGCCGCTGACATCAGGCAGCATCAAGTCCAATACTATTAAATCCGGACTAAAGCTTTTATATTGCTCTAGAGCTTCCTTGCCATTATATGCAGTGGCAGCGGCAAAGCCCTCCTTTTCCATATAGGACTTTATGACCTCAACAATTTTCTCTTCATCGTCAATAATAAGCACCTTTATATCATTATTCATTACATCACCTTCATTCAAAGCATTAAACCACTGAAGCCTATAGCTTCAGTGGTTTAATTGCATCTATTTATTTGTTTTTTTCGGTCTATCCAAGGTACAGCAATCAAGCTTCTCATTACCAAAGGACTTTTCGCTTTCTTGAGCTAATTTCCCAATAAATTTGTCGATAGCTTTCTTAATTGATTTAAACATATACTATCCCTCCATTATTAATATTTAGTGGCAGCCACTGCTTCCTCCAGGGGGTATATAGGCATTGGCTTCTACTAGAATTGACTCTTTATCTATATTATTTATATCGTCAACAACTTTAACATAACCATTCAGCATACCCATCCAACAGGTAAAACCAAAGTCTTCCGTTATTTCCAATTCCGGAGTCTCAAGATCTCCTTCGCTTAAATTCAATGCACCGCCGTATTCAGGGAAGGATACCGCACTGTTACAGCTATTTAAACTTTTAGGATCAAATATAAATTTTGCTTTTACATCCTTTTGAAGTACGATTACATTTGGGCTATAGCCTTTTTCATCTACGGTTATCGTTACAACCTGCAAGCCATTCTCTGCTTTAGCAACAAATATTTCATCTTCTGAGGTATCAGCAATGGTCTCAGCGCCTATGCTGCTATCACAGCAGCTTCCTCCAAGTCCTCCTGCAGAAGCATTATTCAATTCTTCCACTTCAGAGCCTTGAACCTGAGTGATATCATCAACTACCTTGATATTGCTTCTGATCATTCCCATCCAACAAGAATATGGAATGGTACCAGTTTCCTCTGGTAAGAACTCTATCACGTTTTCTCCCGCTATCAATTCCTTCTCAATACCAAATTGAGGAATTACCACGGGGTTATTACAGCCATTCAAGTTATCCTGCTCTGCATTTATTATAAACTTAACAGGAATTCCTTTTTGTACGATGATAGGCTGATAGGTGTTTGAACCAACGTCAATAGATACCGTTTGTACATTTCCATCAATTTTTGCAATATTTGCATTTTGTGATGAAGCCAGTACTGTATTAATACCTGATAAGCTCATTCCTCGGGATATCATTCCAACACCTAGTATTATTACTAGTATAGCACTAAATTTCATAAGATTATTGGTGAATTTCTTGCTTAAAATTGTGCTGATAGCTCCTAAACCAAACATCAATGGCACAGTTCCTAAGCTGAAGAAAAACATAGAACCGGCTCCGGCGATGAAGCTGCCGGTTCCTAATGCATATAACTGCATAGATTGGAGTGGTCCACATGGC
>JARBUB010000305.1 GCA_029239905.1 Clostridia bacterium | reverse complement strand
ATCAAACGCGCAAGTGTCGGTTCAATACCTAAAGATTCCTTAAGCTCTATATAGCTTTCATAGGCCTTTCTGTTTTTGCCGCCTTGTTTAATTGCTCTAGTCATCAGATTTTTGGGTGTATCAAGAGGTGAAATATATTCTACAATTGAAACCTCATAGCCCATAGATTCCAATATCATGCCTCTGACTCCATCCGTAAGCACATCCGCAAGTCTTGCCTTTAGTATCCCATGCTTTGTTATTTCCTTAAAGGGCTGATACTCATATTGATTTAGTATTTCTCTCTGACAGCAGGGAATCACTACAACAGCTTCCGCTTTATATCTAATTCCTGCTGCAATTGCCATATCTGTAGCTATATCGCAGCCGTGAAGGCTGATAACCAAGTCAATTTCCTTGCTAGGCATATAATTTTGTATGTTCACTGCAAGAAACTCCATATTCTTATAGCCCAGATTTGCAGCCAGACCGATAAAATAACAGTTTTTCTTAAGCTTTTCCTTGATAAAGTAATTCAGTACAAAGGACAAGTAGGATTTTCCACAGGCACAGTCAAGGACTGTAATACTCTCCTTGCCTTCTGCAAGCTTTGTCAAAATGCCTTCTGTAAGCTCAACAAAACGATCTATTTGATTATACTTTCTAATCATGTCATTCTTGACTTTGCCCTCAGCACTTATAATTCCTATTTCTCGAAGCAACTCATCGGCTTCACCAACTTTGACTAGATACTCTCTATTGCTTCTGGAAGTGACATTATCGTGGGGAATGCTATCTTGCAGCTGTGTTTCTTTGTATTTTATCTTAACGTTGTTTTTCTCTGTCCAAATTGTAATGTTTGTACCTCTTTCAACATAATTTACAGCACAATCGTCAAAGCTTTTACCATGTTTAAAGATAAGTGGTATCAGCTCTTTAGGCTGCATCTCCTGCTTCATCCTACCCACCGCAAACATTAGTTTATCATTTAAAAGCTTTATATCTGCTTTATTGTTAGAACCGTCTTTATTCATAAATTCAATATTCAGAGATTTAAAGAAATCTATATTTTCCTCTAGCTTAATTACAATGTTATTCAAAACACTTTCAAGCTTTTTCTCTAATGCACCGTTCATAGTTTTTCCCTTTCCATATGTTTTGCACTGAACATTTTACATTAAATCAGTATGTGCAAAACATTTTCCTTAATTCATATCTAGTGAAACAGTTGTTGTTTTATACTTTCAAAAGAAGCAGGCAGTTCAGCGAGGAAGCTTCTTCCCTTAAGGTATTCCAAGCCCTCTTCCGCTCCCCTAAAAACTAGCCTATAAGCGAAGAGGAATTGGTGCTTTAATTTAAATTTATCAAAAAATATTTTGTTACTATTCTTATCTCCATATTTTACATCACCCACAATAGGGTGTCCTATACTAGCAAAGTGCGCCCTTATTTGATGAGGTCTGCCTGTTATGAGTTCTACCTCCATCAACGTATATTCGCTATCATTTGCTAAAGGCTTATACTTCGTATGTACACCCTTCGCTCCTTCTTCCAGCTCATCCAAAATCTCTACCTTGTTACTTGCTTCATCCTTCAGAAGGAAATTCTCGACTTCTCCCGCTTTATTTACAATACCCTTTACAACACACAAATAAAGCTTTTGTATGCCTCTTTCTCTTACCAGCTTGTTAGCTGATTTTAAAGCTTTATAGTTTTTAGCAACAATTACAATACCCCCTGTGTTTCGATCAAGTCTATTGCAGGTTGAGGGTGTAAAGGTTGGCGAAGGTGTGTAGCCCTCTTGTTTTGAAATATGGTATAAAGCCCTATCTATCAAGGTATCATTGTCCCCAGGGCTGTCAGGATGTGTCAAAAGTCCAAAAGGCTTGTTTATAAGCAATATATTTTCATCCTCATAAACAATTTCAATAGGCTTGGCTGCAGCAACCGTTGCTTTTGTTTCCGCTTGAGCAGGTTCAGGAATGTATAGCTGCAAGGTATCATCCAGCTGCAGCATATAGTTTTCCTTCTCCCTCTTGTTATTGACCTTTACCTTTTTATTTCTAAAAAGCTTATATATATCACCCAGTGTATAGTCTGAAAGATATTTTCTAAGAAATCGATCCAATCTTTGTTGGGCTTCATTTTCTGTAATTATTATTTCTTTCATTGTTGGTATCCTCTCGTACTTCCTAAACTCCAGGGGAGAACACAGCATAAAGCTCAATTATTTCAGTACCATCATTTATTAATCCATGCTCACTGCCTGCATTGGCTACAATAATACTGCCTGCAGCTGCCCTTTGACGTTCTCCATTAACCAAAGCTGTGCCACTACCGGACATTACATAAAATACCTCCAGTACCTCATGAGTGTGAGGTACTATTTCGCCGCCGGGCATAATGTGAAGATAATGTGCAGATAGTCTGCCATTCTCTTCATTATTTGTAAGGTCTTTTTTATACACCTCTATGTGCTTTGGGTGCTTCACAAATTCTATGTCATTTTGGTTTCTCAAAATTGATTTCATGGTTCTATCTCCTTAGTTTTCTTCATATTTAACAAACTATTGCCAAGGAAATTATATCATATTGGAAGGTTATATAAAATCATTATTTGCGGAGAAAATTCCCATTTGTACAGTTCTCTTTTGACTTTTTTACTGCCCCGCTTAAATTGCAAATCCCTGTTGTATCAATCAACTCGTTGCTAAGCTCAACACTATTGGTTTTGCTGTAATGATGACAATTCTTGCACTTCATAAAATCGCCTCCAGACTTTTTAATAGTTTTTGTATTGAAGGCTAAAATATGTATGCGACGTCCCTGAGTTTGCGAAAGATAATCTTCGTTGATATAATAGATAAAAATATATATTTTAGTAAAGATTCTTCTTTACATTCAGATGCCCAAATTTTTAGCAATTAGGGTATAGCGAATCTAATTAAATAGCAGCAAACGCTTTATCTAAGGAATAACTTGCTGAAGTAAAGCTTCACTACCCCAGAGGAATACCTCTGAAGAACCTTGCTTTGCCAAGCTCCGAAGCTACAGCCCTCAAAGCAAGGTTCTGATGCTGCTGAAGCTGTTGGAAGCAAATTCGTTCCTTAGATAAAGAATATATACGACATTAACTATAATAGGGAGCTGATCACATGAATATACAAATCTTTGGCATCATGAAGTGTTTTGACACCAAGAAGGCAGAACGCTATTTTAAGGAAAGAAATATAAAGTTCCAATTTATTGATTTGACTCAGAAGGCTTTAAGCAAAGGCGAGTTGGATAGTGTTGAAGCTGCTGTCGGATTGGATAAATTGATTAATAAGAGCATAAAGGACTATGAAAGATTAAACTTCGCAAAAATCGGCAGCAAGGTTATTAAAAAGGAACTGCTCCTTAATAACCCCAAGCTATACAATACCCCTATCGTACGCAACGGAAAAATAGCTACTGTAGGCTACGTGCCTGAGGTATGGGAAACCTGGGAATAAATAAATCCACAAGCTTATTTTATATAATCTTGTGGATTTAATATTTGTGTTTCCTATTTATTCTT
>JARBUB010000304.1 GCA_029239905.1 Clostridia bacterium | reverse complement strand
TAAGGTACAATAAAGGTTATAGTAATATTTCTTTAAATAGCTTTAATATTATTTTGGGGGTCCAATATAAATGAAAATTATAATTATAGGTGCTGGCAAGGTGGGGTATTATCTTGCAGAAAATTTATGCAAGGATAACCATGTAACAATCATTGACAAAAATGCAGCAGCACTTAAGAAGGCAGAAGAAAATCTGGAAGTACTATGTATAAAAGGAAGCGGCGTCAGTACCAATGTATTGTTGGAGGCAGGTGTAAAGCAGACAGATCTTCTTATCGCTGTAACCAGCACAGATGAAATAAATATGGTTTGTTGTCTTACGGGTAAAAAATTAGGTGCAGTACAAACAATTGCCAGAATCAGAGATTATGAGTATGCACAAGAGCTTTCTTTACTAAAGGAAGAACTTGACTTGGATATGGTTATTAACCCTGAACTCGCTGCAGCTGATGAGATAGCACGCAGTATGAATTTTTCTACTGCGATGAATGTGGAGAGCTTCGCAAAGGGCAGAGTTAAACTTATTGAAATTGCTATAACAGAGGACATGCCTATTGCAGGAATGAGACTAATGGACATTCCAAACAAGTTTTCATCTCAGATATTAGTTGGTGTAATCGTTAGGGGTGACGATATTATAATACCGGACGGGGAGAATGTTATTCAACCTGGTGACAGTATTTATGTTATAGGCAAATCCTCTAATATATATAATTTCTGTAAGTTGATTGGCAAAGCAAGTGCTAAACTAAAAAATGTAATGATCATGGGCGGCGGTAGAATTGCTATCTATCTGGCTAATCTATTGACAGAAATGGATATGAAAGTAAAGATTTTAGAGATTGATAAAGAAAAATGTATTGAGCTTTCAGAGCTTTTACCGAATTCGCTTATTATTAACGGAGATGGCTCAGATGAAGAGCTTTTGCAATCTGAAAACGTCAGCGATATGGATGTTTTTATTGCCATGACAGGAATGGATGAAGAGAATCTGATGTCGGCATTGATCGCAAAGCAAAACGGTGCAACCAAAATTATAGCGAAAGTAAGTAGACTTAACTATGTAAATGTTGCAAAAAATTTGGGTGTAGATAGCGTAATAAGTCCAAAGCTTATTACCACGAATAAAATACTTACTTATGTAAGCCGTAATAATTTAGAAACATTACACAGAATTATTGAAGGCAAAGCAGAAATCATTGAATTCATAGTAGAACGAAACAGTAAGATATTAAATAATAAGTTAAAGAATTTAAAGCTTCCTAAAGATGTCATTATTGCTACAATTGTTAGAAAAAATGAGGTAGTAATACCTCACGGCGATGATGTCATTAAAGAGGGGGATAGAGTCATTATAATCGCTAAGAACAAAAATGTGACAGCACTAAATGATATTATAGTGAGCAACAGGGGGAAGGCTTAATGAATATCAAGCTGGTATTAAAAAGTATTGGGTTGCTGCTATTATGCGAGGCCATTGCGATTGTTCCATCCATGATCGTGTCATTGATCTATCAAGAGCATAATACACTGGCATTTCTTGATACCATTTTAATACTTATAGGGGTAGCAGCACCTTTACTAATGATACAAATTAAAAACAAAAACATGTATGCGAGAGACGGCTTTGCTATCGTTGCTTTAGGATGGATATTGATGTCATTTTTCGGGGCATTGCCCTTTGTTTTCAGTGGTACAATACCCTCTTTAATTGATAGCTTTTTTGAAACAAGCTCAGGCTTTACAACCACAGGTGCAAGTATATTGACCAATATAGAGGTATTGCCCAAGGGTATATTGTTCTGGCGAAGCTTTACACATTGGATTGGAGGTATGGGCGTAATCGTTTTGACACTGGCCATATTGCCATCGCTTGGTGCTAGAGGTATGCAAATGATGAAGGCAGAAAGCCCAGGACCTAACCCTAGCAAACTAGTGCCCAGGGTTGGAGAAACAGCTAAAATATTATATGGAATCTATGTAGTTATTACGATAGTGGAGGTAGCGCTCTTAGTACTTACAGGGATGCCTTTATATGACGCATTTATACACACCTTTGGAACCGTTGGAACAGGAGGCTTTTCCAACATGAACCTAAGCGTGGGGGCTTATAATAATGTGTTTGCAGAGGTTATCATCACAGTGTTTATGTTTATCAGTGGAGCAAATTTTACTTTATACTATTACATGTTGAAGGGAAATCTGACAGCGCCATTTAAAGATGAGGAATTTAGGAGTTATTTTGGTATTGTTGCAGTGGCAATATTACTTATTACCTTAGATATAAATGCCAATGTGTTTCATAACATTTGGGAAGCGCTAAGACATGCTTCCTTTCAAGTTGTATCCATTGTTACTACAACAGGTTATGCCACTACAGATTTTGAAAAATGGACAATGTTCAGTAAGATTATTCTCTTTATGCTGATGTTTATAGGTGGTTGTGCGGGTTCTACCGGAGGAGCTATAAAAAATATAAGAATACTCTTGTTGTTTAAAATTATGAAAAGAGAACTGCTTCAGATCATTCACCCAAGAGCAGTCTATGCAGTAAGGTTAGGAAAAAAAGCAGTTGATGAAAGAACGTTAGCTGAAGTACTTGGATTCTTCTTTATGTATATTACCGTATTTATTGCCGGTGTACTTATAGTATCTTTGGACAATCTTGACTGGGGTACAACAATTTCATCCGTTGCAGCTACTTTAGGCAATATAGGACCTGGTTTTGGAATCGTAGGGGCAACAGGGAATTATTCCAGCTTATCCGCTATAAGCAAGATTACACTGTCCATATTGATGATTATTGGTAGATTAGAGATTTATCCAATTTTACTTCTAGGGATACCTTCTTTCTGGAAACGTGTAAGCATCTAGCGTTTTCAGATCGTATATAAAAATTATGAATATGCAGGTTATAATAATACTTATTACAATAAAAACTCGGAATAAACGCCGAGTTTTAAATTACTCTTGATAATTGAATGGAGAATAATAAATGTTGGACCTTGGCTTTAAAGACAAAAGTTTCTATAATAAAATGATCGCTATATCAGTTCCTATCATGCTGCAAAATTTGATTTCTTCTGTGT
>JARBUB010000053.1 GCA_029239905.1 Clostridia bacterium | reverse complement strand
GTGTAACGGGTTAGAAAGGCAAGTACTGCAACTAGCACAAGGAGCTGCAGGTAATAAAATACGCTCTGCTTATCTATAGTCTTTGCGTCAAGTAAATCTATTATCATTCCAAGCAGCTTTGGATTATATGCCTGTACATAGGCACTTAGAAATAAGAAAACGATACCTAAAATATACCGAAACCAATACTGCTTCATAAAATCTATTAATATTCTACTTTTTACACCCTGTTGATTTTGCAATATACCCACTCCATATTTGATATTTGTCTAATTAAATATTCATGTAATACACTTTTATATTATCATAAATATATCTTTTTTTAAAGTTCAATTGTATAGATAAATAATAAAAAAAGGAGTATTTTATTAATTTATTTACAAAATAACTATATATGTATTGTCTGAAAATTACTATAATGATATAATAATACTTACATATAGTACCTAGTGCTAAATATTAATATATCTACATATAATTCAAGTACTATGTATGTTTTGAAAAAGAACTATCAATACAAAAATGTTTTTTTTCACAACATATAAGTCAAGGAAAATGTTTTGCACTATATGAATTAATTTTAATTTTTTTGTGCAAAACATATAGTACAAATTGTGAGGAGAATGTATATGAATTTGAAAGAATTAAAAATTGGAAACTTAGTTGTTCCAGTACCTATAATCCAAGGAGGCATGGCAGTTAAGATATCTACTGCAACCCTTGCAGCTGCAGTGGCAAACGAGGGGGGTATCGGCATAATCGCTGGAACAGGCATGAAAGTAGATGAGTTGATTGCAGAAATTAGAAAGGCAAGACAACTAACCAATGGTGTCATTGGTGTGAATATTTTGTTTGCCGTAAGAGAATTTGCGGATCTGGTTAAAGCTGCGCTAAAGGAAGGAATCGATTTGGTTGTTTCAGGTGCAGGCTTCTCTAGAGATATGTTTGCTTGGGGCCAGGAAGCTAACACTGCTATCGTACCTATTGTTTCTTCAGCAAAGCTGGCAGCCATGGCAGAAAGGCTTGGCGCTGCAGCTGTGGTAGTAGAAGGCAAAGAGGCTGGCGGTCATCTTGGTACCGATAGATCTATGAGGGATGTTCTTCCAGAGGTACTTGAAGCAGTAACAATTCCAGTTATTGCTGCAGGCGGGATAATTGATGGAAAAGATATCGCCGAGGTAATAAGAATGGGTGCCAGTGGTGTACAGATGGGGACCCGTTTTGCAGCCAGTGTAGAATCCAATGCATCAGATGAAATGAAGCAACTTTATATAGATGCCGTAAAAGAAGATGTCGTTCATGTAAAGAGCCCCGTTGGACTGCCTGGACAGGGTCTTAGAAATCCATTTTTCAATAAAATTGAAAATGAAAGCCATGTTAAGATAACCAAATGTGTCGATTGTCTCAAACGCTGCACACATAGCTTTTGTATAATGGATGCCTTAGTAAATGCTTGTAAAACCGGAGACTTTAACAGAGCCTTGGTTTTCTCGGGAGAGAATGTACACAGAATAAAAGAGATACTTACAGTAAATGAGATATTTAAAAGACTTTTAAAAGAAGTTCAAGAAGCATAGAATAATATGAAAGCTATCAATATATAAAAAATAACCTGCCTCATAATCTGAGGCAGGTTATTTTTTAAACCTTTTACATTAAAGCATTTATTACATAGCTCAATATAAACAATCCAGTTACTATATATAGTATTGGATGTACTTCTTTTGCTTTACCTTTTACTATCTTAGCTACACAGTAGAATATGAAGCCTCCAGCAACACCAGTAGTTATGCTATAGGTGAATGGCATAAGTGCTACAGTTAAGAATGATGCTGCTGCCACTTCGAAATCCGCCCATTTTATCTTGCCAAGTGACTCTGCCATTAATATACCAACAACGATCAAGGCTGGTGCAGTAGCTGCTGCAGGAACCATTCCAGCGATAGGTGCTAAGAATAAGCATGCAAGGAACAATACTCCAACTGTTGTGGAAGTAAGACCAGTCTTACCACCTTGACCTATACCTGCAGCACTTTCAACGTATGTTGTTGTATTGCTTGTTCCAAGCAACGCACCAATTGAAGTTGCTGTTGCATCTGCAAACAATGCTCTATCTAGTTTAGAAGCCATTCCACCACCTGATTGGAAAGTTGCCTCGTCCTTTTCATCAAATATCCCAGCTTTTCTACCAGTACCAAGGAAAGTACCAATTGTATCAAAAGTATCTGTCAAAGAGAATGCGAATATTGTTGTTAAGGCAATAAATATCTTGGATGGATCTGCAAACAGTCCCGCGAAGTCAAGCTTAAACAACGTTGGTGTTAAACTCGGAACTGCGAAGCTTATTGTTGAGAAGTCAGGAACTTGTGTAACCTTGAAGAAAATACCTATAAATGTTGTTCCAACTATCCCAATTAGAATTGCGCTTTTCACATTTCTGAACATAAGCACTAGTGTGATTATCAAACCAATCAATGCAACCTGAGAAACGGGATCTTTGAAATTAACTATTGCTGGTATAACATCTTGAAATATGCCGCCCTCACCAAGTGCAACAACTTTATTGTATGCTTCACCAGTAAATTGTAGGAAGTGAGCTTCTTTGATTCCGATGTATGCTATGAAAAGACCAATACCACCACTTATTGCATATTGTAATGATTCTGGTATACCTTGAATTATCATTTTTCTAATTTTAGTAACAGTAATTATAATGTTTATTATACCGCAGATAAATACCATGGCTAAAGCTTGCTGCCATGTAAAACCTAAACCGAAAACTACAGTAAATGTAAAGAATGCGTTTAGTCCCATACCCGGTGCTTGTGCAAATGGTACATTAGCCACAAAGCCCATGATAAAAGTACCAATAGCAGCTGCCAAAATTGTTGCAACAAATACTGCACCCTTGTCCATACCTGTTTGAGAAAGAATTGTTGGATTAACAAATACTATGTAGGCCATTGTCAGAAATGTTGTAAGACCTGCTAGCATCTCCGTTTTAGCGTTCGTGTTATTCTCTTTTAGTTTAAAAAACTTTTCCACTGAGTACACCTTCCTTTAATTTATTAATTTAAGAAATTATATAAAATTTCGAACTTACAAGTATTATTGTACACTATCGTTCGACAATAATCAAACGTTTTTTTAATTATTTTAAATATAATATGTGATTTTATGATATTTGAATATATTTTGCTGTCTTTGCAATATGCTTCACACACCATTATTTATATCAATTTTTCTGTGTTTAAGATTTACCACTTAACATTAAAACTTACTAATTATTTATATGAAGCTGTCCTATCTAATATTCCCATTTACAACATAAACATTCCAAAATCTACTAATTAATGACTAAAAAAAAGCACCAAGCATTATGCTTGGTGCTTTATGAATCAATTTACTTATACCTTTTCTCTCTTTGTATAATGAGTATGCAATATGTGGTGAGCTTTGTGACTGTTTGGCTTCTCCATATATTCTTCATATAAAGCCTTAACCTCAGGATTTTCATGAGACTTTCTACGTTTTCTCGATTTATCTATATTATATAGACCCTGAGCTCTTAGCATTTTCACTTCATCTGTCTTTTCTTTATCCATAATGATCGGCTGTCCTCCACCGTTTATACATCCGCCAGGACATCCCATTACTTCAACGAAGTGGTAGTTTGCTTCACCATTTCTTATCTTTTCAAGAAGTCTGTCTGCATTTGCTGTACCATGAACAACTGCAACCTTAACATCCATATCCTTTATTCTAACTGTAGCTTCCTTTATGCCTTCAAGACCTCTTACTGCAGTGTATTCTATCTCCTTCAAGTCTTGACCTGTAAGTATATCAGCAACTGTTCTAAGCGCTGCTTCCATTACTCCACCAGTTGTACCGAATATAACGCCAGCACCAGTTGAATCTCCAAGTATCGTATCATAGGACTCATCTTCTATGGCTGGGAAATTTATTCTAGCTTGCTTTATCATCTTAGCTAGCTCTCTTGTTGTAAGCACTGCATCAACATCTTGTAAACCATCAACTGACAATTCTTCTCTGCTTGCTTCATACTTCTTTGCAGTACATGGCATGATAGATACAACAAATATGTTCTTTGGATCAATACCAGCTTTTTCTGCATAATATGACTTCGCTACAGCACCAAACATTTGTTGTGGTGATTTACAGCTGGATAGATTCTCAATGAAATCATGATGATTGTGCTCACAGAATTTTATCCAACCTGGTGAACAGGAAGTTATAAGAGGAAGCTTTCCTCCATTGTTAATTCTGCCAAGCAGTTCTGTACCTTCTTCTAATATTGTTAAGTCAGCACTAAAGTTTGTATCAAATACCTTGTCAAAGCCTAATCTCTTAAGCGCCGCTATCATCTTGCCCTCTACATTTGTGCCGACTGGCATACCAAATTCTTCACCAAGAGCCACTCTAACAGCAGGAGCTGTTTGAACAACAACATGAAGATTCTCATTTGATATAGCATTCCATACCTTTTCTGTATCATCTTTTTCTCTTAATGCGCCAACAGGACAAATCTTTATACATTGACCGCAGCTTATGCACTTAACATCATCTAAGCTCTTATCATAAGTTGTGGTTACTGTAGTCTTCACGCCTCTTCTTGCAAAATCAATTGCTCCAACTCCTTGTGTATTCTTACATACACTTATGCATCTTCCGCAAAGTATGCATTTGTTTTGGTCTCTTACAATAGAAGTAGAAGTTTCATCAACTGTATAGTGTAATTCTGAGCTTTCAAATGGTATTTCTCCAACGCCCATTTCTTCTGCAAGCTTCTGAAGCTCACAACTTAAGCTTCTTGAGCATGTCAAACATTCTCTTTCATGTCTTGCAAGTATAAGCTCCATTATGCCCTTTCTTGCATCTCTAACCTTAGGTGAAGCTGTCTTTACGACCATCCCTTCTGCAGCAGGTAAAACACATGATGCCTGCAAGGATCTTGCACCTTGAACTTCAACTACACATACTCTGCAAGCTCCAACGGCATTTAGTCCCTTAAGATAACAAAGTGTAGGGATGTCAATGTTTAATGACTTTGCAGCCTCTAATACGGTTGTCCCGCTAGGTACCTGAGTTTTAATTCCATCAATTGTGATATTAACCATTTCCATTCTAAAGATCCCCCTATAAAATAAATTCCTTAATCTAGTAACGTTTTAAGATCAATTACTGTATTAGAACTATATTCACTACAAATAACTATTAAAATAACTATTAAATTTCTGATATTTTGTTTGCTAAAATGTGACATAAATCACTGTTGTTTTTCTAAATTCCTATATAATAATATTACATTAGCACACAATTACATAATAGCGAAATTGAGTTAGATTGTCAATAAAATAACACAATAAATGACTCGTTTTCTAAGTTACGCAATATAAAAAATATTCTAAATATTTGAACTAGTAATTATTATCCATTAATAAAATTTATTATTATTTGTAAAAATCATTTAAAATCCAATGGATAAGTATTATAATAGTCTTATAGTATGTCGAATATTTAACAATATTGCAATAACAGCAACCGATATATGAATTAAGATTTTTTTTGCACTATGCATATTCAATACAATAAGTTTAGCGCAAAACATATAGTCGGATGACAAATATAATTACACACGTATTTTTCGCACTATATAATTAGGAAACTAAAATAATTACAAGCAGCTATTGGCTGTGTCGTTTAAAAGGAGAATTTTAATGGAAAGTAATATCCAAAAAGTTCATTCGATCTGTGAAAAAGCACTTAATGATGGCAACTTAAGCAAAGAGGAGATTCTAGTGCTGCTGAATTGCCCTGAGGAATATACAGATATCATTTTTCAAACTGCAGATAAAGTAAGAAAAAAAGAAGTTGGAGAAGAGGTTCATCTAAGAGGACTAATTGAGTTTTCCAATTTTTGCAAAAAAAATTGTGAATATTGTGGTATAAGAGGGAAAAATAAGTCTATCAATCGTTATCGATTAACTAAGGAGGAAATTCTAGAAACAGCGATAAAGGCTGAGTCCCTTGGTTATAGGTCCATCGTAATGCAGTCTGGCGAGGACCCATTTTTCACTGCAGAGGTGCTTGCTGACATCATAACAAGTATAAAAATGAAAACAGATTTAGCCATTACGATTTCAGCCGGAGAATTTACTTATAATGAGTATAAAATTATTAAAGATGCTGGCGCAGATAGGTATCTGCTGCGTTTTGAAACCTCGAGTGAAGAGCTATATAAGAAGCTGCATCCCGATTCTGATTTTCATCATAGAATGGAATGCCTTGATAATCTAGAAAAACTAGGCTACCAAGTTGGCAGTGGTTTTATGGTAGGCTTACCGGGGGAAACTCCTGAAATATTAGCTGATAATCTGTTGCTGCTTCAGAAATTGGATTTGGACATGGCTGGTATCGGACCCTTCTTGCCGAATTCCGATACAATCTTGGCAGGAGCATCAGGGGGTACCTTAAATAACAGCTTAAAAGCGGTTGCCCTAGCAAGAATACTACTTAGAAATGCGCATATTCCTGCCACCACAGCAATGGGTACTTTAGATCCTAAGGGCAGAGAAAAAGCACTGCAATCAGGAGCTAATGTAGTTATGCCAAATGTGACAGCCCAAGAATATAGAGAAATGTATCAGCTCTATCCAGATAAAATATGTTTAAATGATGACCCGGCACATTGCAGAGGATGCATTACCCGTAAAATAGAAGGCTTAGGCAGGGTCGTAAGCAAGGAACATGGCCATACATTAAAATAAAAAGGAGTACTTATTATGAATATGAAACCAGAAAGACAAATAGCTGACTTCATTAAAGAAGATGAAATACACAGTCTCATAAAAGCAACTCAAAATACCTCTAAGGAGGAGCTTGAAGCCATCATAGAAAAAGGTGAAAAAGCTTTGGGTTTAAGTCCTGTAGAAGTAGCGAAGCTTTTAAATACAGAAGATAAAGATATAGTCGATAAACTTTTCAAAGCTGCTCATACCATAAAAGAAAAAATCTATGGCAAGAGAGTCGTTATATTTGCTCCTTTGTATTTAAGCAATTATTGCGTAAATTCATGTAAGTATTGCGGGTATGGATGCGAAACCAACATATTTCGTAAAAAACTTTCTATGGATGAACTGGTCCAAGAGGTCAAGATTCTAGAATCCATGGGGCATAAGAGAATTGCTCTTGAAGCAGGCGAAGACCCTGTAAATTGTGATATTGATTATATCATCGAAGCAATAAAGAAAATTTACAGTATTAACTTTGAAAATGGCAGCATCAGAAGAATAAATGTAAATATAGCTGCTACTACCGTAGAAAATTATAAGAAGCTTAAGGCTGCTGATATCGGCACCTATATACTCTTCCAAGAAACTTACCATAGAGAAACCTACTATGCAATGCACCCAAAGGGGCCTAAGCATGACTATGATTATCATACGACTGCCTTTGACAGAGCAATTGAAGCAGGTATCGACGATGTTGGATCAGGAGTTTTATTTGGACTTTATGATTATAAGTTTGAAGTCTTAGCGCTTATGTATCACGCTTTGCATTTGGAAGAAAAATTCGGTTTTGGTCCTCATACAATATCAGTTCCAAGACTGAAGCCAGCTGAAGGTATGAATTTAGCAGATTATCCTTATCTGCTGACCGATGAGCAATTTAAGAAAATTGTAGCCATATTTAGATTGGCTGTTCCATATACAGGTATTATACTTTCTACCAGAGAAACCGCGACAACACGAGATGAAGTTATCAACTATGGGGTATCTCAAGTTAGTGCAGGCTCTTGCACCGGAGTAGGCGGCTACAAGGATGAACATGAAACCCACGAAGACTGCAATACAATGCAGTTTAACGTTGAGGATCATAGAACTCCTGACCAAGTAATACAAGGCTTATGCGATGCAGGCTATATTCCAAGCTACTGTACTGCGTGCTATAGGCAAGGTAGAACTGGCGACCGCTTTATGCAGCTTGCTAAGTCAGGAAATATACACAACGTTTGTCAGCCTAATGCTATTTTAACATTCCAAGAGTATCTTTTGGATTATGCTTCAGATGAAATCAAGAAAATTGGTGAGGAGACCATTCAGCAGCATTTAAATGAAATAAGCAATGCACAGGTTAGAAAACTTACAGAGGAACGCCTGGAAGAAATCAAAAGAGGTAAGAGAGATTTATACCTTTAAGGAGGCACTATGCTAGAAACACCTAGAAGCGTCAGACTTCATATTGCGATATTTGGTAAAAGAAATGCCGGTAAATCAAGTCTCATCAATGCCATTACCAACCAAGAGCTGGCTGTAGTTTCTTCAGTTGCCGGTACAACAACGGACCCAGTGTTTAAATCTATGGAAATTAGCCCAATTGGACCCGTAACCCTGATTGATACCGCAGGGATAGACGACGAAGGTGAGTTGGGTGCGCTAAGAGTAAAGAAGACAAAGCAGGTTATGGCAAAAACTGATTTGCTGGTGCTTACGATCGCTGCCGACAGCAGTCCTAATGAGTGGGATGCAGCAATTTTGGAAGAAGCAGAAAAGCGTTGCATTCCAATAATAGGAGTCGTAAGCAAAATTGATATTGCAGCTGGCCAAGAGGCTATAGATTGGTTTAAAAGCAGAAAAATCCCTTATGCCCTTGTAAATTCTAATACACGACAAGGCATTGATAACCTCAAAGAAATTATTATTAGCAATCACCCGAAAGAATTCTTACCGGAATCTATTGTAGGTGACCTAATACAGCAAAATGATATTATTATATTAGTAACTCCAGTAGATGCAGGAGCACCTAAATCACGGCTTATATTACCTCAGGCTCAGGTACTCAGAGATGCACTTGATGCAGGGGCTTGCGTTATGGTGGTAAGAGAACATGAATTAAAGACAGCTCTTGATAATTTGAAGAATCCTCCAAAGCTTGTTATTACAGATTCACAAGTCTTTGACTTTGTTTCTAAGATTGTACCGGCAGATGTCCCCCTTACTTCTTTTTCAATACTATTTGCAAGATACAAGGGAGATTTAAGAGAATTCCTGAACGGAATAAAAGCTATTGATGCACTGGCAACCGGTGACAAAGTACTAATTGCAGAGGCTTGTACTCACTTTCCAAGCCATGAAGATATCGGAAGAGTGAAGATACCTAAGTGGTTGGAAAACAAAGTAGGCGGGAAATTGGACTTCACTTGGGTTGTTGGCAGTGATTTCCCTGATAACCTTGCTGAATACAAGCTGGTGGTTCACTGCGGCGCCTGCATGATCAATAGAGCTGAAGTGCTGGCTCGACTAGATAAATGCAAGGAGTTAAATATACCCGTAGTAAATTACGGTGTAATGATAGGTTATGTAACAGGTGTGTTGAATAGAGTTGTAAAACCTTTGATGAAAATGTAGGGGTCGGTCTCAGTACCGCCCCTTTTCTATTTACACAAAGGACTGGCACGAAGACCAGCCCCTGCATTTTATGTTCTTGCACACTCGCTAGCTTCGCCCAGCAATATCTCGATGCCATGTCGAAGTGCCGGTATTACAACCTCAAGGTTCTCTCGCACACCCTTTGGACTTCCCGGCAAATTGATTATCAAGCTGTTATTCCTAATACCCGCTTGCGCCCTAGACAACATAGCCTTAGGAGTTATCTGCAGGCTTCTTGCCCTCATAGCCTCTGGTATACCTGGTACATGCTTCTGTACTACCTCCATGGTTGCTTCCGGCGTCACATCCCTTTTAGAGAAGCCGGTTCCTCCGGTAGTTAAAATAAGACTTATTCCTAGATCATCACTCATATGTATCAGCTCTGCTTTAATTTGTTCTTGCTCATCCGGAATAATTACATAGCGCTTTACAATGCCACCTATTTTTTGAATCATTTCCTCAATGGCAGGACCTGATTCATCTACCCTCTGACCTTTCGAGCCTTTGTCACTGACCGTTATTATTCCTACATTAAAACTCTCCATATCATCTTCTCCTTGTTATGTTTCTCTTGCCAAACAATGAATGAAGTATCATATATCAGGATCCTTCATTGCATTCAGGATGACATTGCTAAGAAATACCTCCTGCCATTCTACTTATAGCGAAGAAGCTTAGCATTTTGACGAGTTGTTTACAATATTATTGCTATTGGGAAAGTTTATCTCTCCAGACTTGCCTCCGGTTTTTCTAACCAGATGAATATCGCTTATAACCATATATTTATCTACTGCCTTGCACATATCATAAATAGTTAAAGCTGCTACTGAAGCAGCAGTTAAAGCCTCCATCTCCACCCCTGTTACTCCAACAGTCTTTACAACCGCAGTTATGTCCAATTTGCAATTGTCCATATCAAACTTAAATTCTATATCTGCACCGTATATATTTATATTGTGGCACATGGGTATTATGTTTGAGGTGCTTTTCGCCCCCATAATTCCGCCTATCTGTGCAACTGACAACACATCGCCTTTTTTTATTGTTCCCTCTGTAATCGCAACCAGTGTATCTTTTTTCATATAAACTGAGGCTTTTGCGATTGCCTCTCTCATACTATCTTCCTTTTCCGAAACGTCTACCATCTTGGCATAGCCGTGCTCGTTTATATGAGTAAATTCGCCAATACCTTGTGCTTCTTTTTTATCCTTTTGACTCATGATATCACCTCATTTTAATTTTAAACCCTCTCAATATTATTGTCTATGAATTATTTTATCTTATCCCCTACAGGCACTGGTATATTTTCTTTTTTTGCATTATTCTACATAATAATGCATATTGATACTATTTTTTATGTTAAAATAGAAATATCTTTTAAAAATTATTGTAGATATCCATCAATTTTATTATTTTAAATACTATTTTGATTTACAAGGAGTAACTTTATGATGAAGCTAAGATTTAAAAGCATACTTTTTAAAATATTGGTCATGATCTCGCTGACATGTCTTATTCAAGGTTTGTTTCTAATTAATATGTCTAATGTTTTAACAAAAAAAGCTTTATACAATCAGATTAATGATAGCGGATTAAAAAATGTTGAATCAAATTCTCAAATTGTTGGCGGGTGGTTTGCCGGTAAAATAAATGAGATTACTATTTACGCAGATACACTTGTGGCTAAGAGTATGAATTGGAATGATATAGAACCATATCTTAGAAAAGAAATAAGTGCAAAGCTTGATATATATGATCATATCTTTATAGCTGATACGGCCGGGAATTATAGTACTACTTTAAAAAGAAATGCCGGAAATGTTTCTGACAGAAAATATTTCAAGCAGGCAATGGAAGGCAAAACCATAGTATCAGAACCAATCATTTCAAAAACAACAGGCAATCAAATATCCGTTATAGCAGTTCCCATAAAAGATGAAAACAACAAAATAATAGGACTTATTGGTGGGGCGCTTAACTTAGTTAAGTTAAATAAGTTTATCGTAAATTCCAGCATAGATCATAATGATTCGTACAGCTACATAATAGACAAAAATGGAATGATAATAACACATCCTGATAATGCTTATATCATGAAGGAAAACATCTCCATTAAATCAAGTTTAATCGGCGATAGCATAGTAAGTGCATCTCAGAAGATATTAGAAGACGATAAGGGCTTTGTTCAATATACTCATAATGATGTGGAGGGTATCAATTATTATAGTACCATTCCAAATACCGATGGCTGGAAGTTAATAATTAAGATACCTAATGAATATCTAAATGTTCCCCTTGACGAGGCCAGTAGAGATCTTATAGCTTTATCCATCGTAGGGCTGTTAGTTTCCGCAATATTAGCTCTGTTTGTTTCAAAAGGTATATCTCGCCCTATCATAGAATTAAGCGATGTGTTCAGCAAAGCTACAAGCGGCGACTTGAATGTTAGAGCACTTAATTATTCTAATGATGAAATTGGACAAGCTTCTAAAAGCTTCAATAAAATGATGGAAACCATAAGCAATCTTACATTTTACGATGTCCTTACAGCATTGCCAAATAAGCTGCAATTTGCAGACAGGCTTAATCACGAAATAGCCGATTGCTTTAGGGATAACGAAAAACTTGCAGTGCTTATATTTGATATAGATAAATTTGAAAGTGTGAATAATGCCTTAGGTCACTCAGCAGGGGATCAGTTTCTGAAGTATGTAGCCGCCAAGATAACAAGCCAGCTTGATGATAATGAAATTGCTTGCAGACTCGCCGAGGATAGATTTGCAATTTTGCTGCCCAACAATCCTCATGAAACATATGCTATCAGAACTAGTATAAGACTGCTTGAGATGATGAAGCAGCCCTGGAACATAGATGATTATAGTTTTTATATGACAGCAAGCCTTGGTATTGCCTTTTACCCCAATGATGGCGAGGATTCTGAAACACTGCTGAAAAATGCATTATCTGCTATGATAAAATCAAAAAAGTCTGGACGTGGCAACTATCAGCTATACGATTCCAGCACCGAGTCAAAGCTTCTTGATTTAATTGAACTAGATAACTATATGCACCAAGCTTTGGATAATAACGAGTTTGTTTTACACTATCAGCCTCAGGTAGATATATCTACAGGCAAGATAATAGGTGCAGAGGCGTTAATCCGCTGGAATAACCCAAAACTTGGAATGATATCTCCAGCAAGTTTTATCCCTCTTGCCGAAGAGAATTGCTTAATAGTTCCCATCGGAGACTGGGTACTGCGTACTGCTTGTATCCAGAATAAAAAATGGATGGATATGGGCTTGGACCCTATCTTTATCGCTGTTAATATTTCAGCAGCGCAAATAAGTCAAGGTGATTTTATCGAGAAGCTATCTAGAATACTTGAAGAAACAAAGCTTGATCCAAAGTATTTGGAGTTAGAAATTACTGAAAGCATAGCCATGGAAGATACAGAAGCAAGGATAAAGATACTCGAAACCCTGCGGGACATGGGTCTTAGAATAGCTATCGATGATTTTGGCACGGGCTACTCTTCCCTTAGCTATCTGCGCAGATTCCATATAACCACCCTGAAAATCGACCAGAGCTTTACAAGAGAGCTTGCTTCAAATGAAAAGGATTCAGCTATCGTTTCAACAATTCTAGCCATAGGTGAGAATCTTAATTTGACAGTAACCGCAGAGGGTGTTGAAACAATAGAACAGCTGGATATATTGAGAGAAAAGAAGTGTGACACTATGCAGGGTTATTTATTTAGCCGTCCAGTACCTTCTGATGATTTTGAGGGATTGTTGAGGAATCCCCCTTCAATATAGCTGAACAATTACCATTTCCACTATAAAGAAAATGTTTTGCACATTCTAATTTAGTATTAGAGGTTTTGTGCAAAACAT
>JARBUB010000052.1 GCA_029239905.1 Clostridia bacterium | reverse complement strand
TCCATGGCTGAAGCATTGTAGTTGGGCGACGAAACTAAGGCAATAACTGCTTTAGCGCTCACTCTGCCTATGGAGTCAAGAGTGCTTATTGCCTCTTCGATTCTGCTGTCCATGAAAGGTTTAAGTCTATTTTTTAAAAGCTCCAGGGCCTTTTCAACTTCCATATTTGAAATATATATATTTCTGTCCATTCCATTCATATTAATTCCTCCTAAAGCAGTTCTACCATTACCGACTCACCTTTGTTTATGCCCTCTGTGTTTTGGGGAATTCGTATATAGCCTTGTGCTCTGGATACAAGAGATATCGCCCCAGATTTGCCATATAGAGGTACTGCTATATAACCCTTTTCTACCCTTTGCAGTTCCACCATCTGAAAGGTTTCCTTGCCAGGTGAGGAATGCACATTGACACTGCAAATTGCAGGGATTTGAAATTTAAAATTCTCTCTTTCCATGAGCTTTGCAATATAATGCCCAATAAGCACTTTAAAAACGATAATGGCTGACACAGGATGTCCCGGCAGCCCAAATAAAGCTTTGCCCTTTGCTTTTCCAACAATAGTCGGCTTCCCTGGCTTTACTGCCATTCCGTGGACAAAAACCCCTGGTTCCCCCATTGCATCAATAACCTTTGCTGTTACATCCTTTGTACCAACAGAGCTTCCTCCAGATATGATTATAATATGATTGTTTCCCAAAGCAGCTTCTACAGCAGACTTCAACAGTTCATATTCATCCTTTATAACACTTTTGACGGTTACAGCTGCACCCATTTCCTCCAGCATAGCTGAAATTGTATATGTATTTATATCTCTTACTTCTCCAAACTGTAAATTACCAAAAGGATCAGCAATCTCATCCCCTGTAGATATTACTGCTGTTCTTGGTTTCTCAAAGACGCTAATCTGCCTAATCCCAGCTGCGGTCAGAACACCAACATCCTGCGGCCTGATAAGCTTGCCTTTATGAATAAGCTTATCCCCTTTTGTAACGTCATCCCCTACTTTAATGATGTTTTCACCAGGTGCTGTTGAAGCGTAGGCAGCTATGGTGCGGCTGTCCATTTCTTCTATATGTTCAATCATGATCATTGCATCAGCCCCAGGGGGTACCATTCCTCCTGTAGGTACATAAGCAGTCTTCCCCTTGCTTATAACAATATCCGTAGATTTTCCCATTTCCACTTGACCTATTACATCAATAAAAACAGGTATACTGTCGTTAACACCAAAGGTATCAGAGGCTACAATAGCATAGCCGTCAACAGTAGAGCGATTAAAATCCGGTATATGATAATCAGAGTAGACGTCCTCAGCAGCTGTTCTACCTACACACTCTTCTATATTCATTAACTCGACATCCAGCTTAATATCTCCAAAATGATGTTCCATTTTTTCTAATACCTGCTGTATTGTATCTACTTTTAGAAGCTTCATTCTTTACTTCCTTTCTATTATTTATATAGGCAGTTCCTTTTCCAAGAAATCCCCAATAAAGTCTTCATCCAATCTATTCAAAACATCTTTCACAAGATCCCTCTCTACTACTTTTCCCTCCTGCATAAATACAGCTTCAGTACATACTCTCCGAAGCTGTCTGATATTATGTGTTACAAGCACTACGGTTGTATTACAACACTTATTTATATATTTTATAGCACTCTCCATTAGCTGCATTGTTTTAGGATCGATGTTTGAGGTAGGCTCATCTAAAAGTAACAGCCTAGGCTCAAAAACAATAGCTCTCGCCAAGGCCACTCTTTGCATTTCTCCGCCAGACAGTGTTCGAGCACTTTGCCTTATTATTTCCTTTAATTGCAGCAGTTCAATCATATTTTCTATTTTTCTGTTCATCTCAAGCTTTGATACGCCTCTTATTTTTAGAGGGTAAGCTATATTGTTGTAAACATCTGTATTTATCAAATATGGTTTTTGAAAAACCAAGGTCATATTCTTGCATATTTCCTGATTGATTTCGTGTCCATCAATATTCAAGCAACCTGTATATTCCTTATCTATGCCTGAAATAATTCGCATCAGGGTGCTTTTGCCTGAGCCATTCGGTCCAATGATACCTGTTACAGTTCCTGTTTTAAATTCTAACTGGTCAATACTCAATACAGTTTTATCTCCATATTTCTTTGTTATATTATGCAAAGTAATATTCATATCTTAAACCACCCTTTGAATGTGATATAAAATGCTGTTTATTATGAAAGATAAAACCAGCAGGACCAAGCCTATTGCGATGGCTTGTGAGTAATCCCCCATACTCTGAAGCATTGCAATGCTTGTTGTCATGACTCTAGTATGCCCCTTGATATTACCACCTACCAGCATCACAGCCCCTACCTCAGATATGGCTCTCCCAAAGCCCGATACAATTGCTGCAAAAATATCTGCCTTAAGCTCAAACAATAACAACATCAATGCTTGCCTCTTATCTGCACCCAAAGTATAAGCTACCTGTTTTATGTTTTGCCCCTTATCTCTTGTATTATTATAGGTAATTCCCATTATGATTGGTGCAACTAAAAATACTTGAGCAATGATCATAGCAGTTGGTGTAAAGAGAAGTTCCAGCTGTCCCAAGGGCCCCCTTCTTGCCAGCACAAGGTAGACAAATAGACCTGCAATTACCGGGGGTATACTCATAAAGGTGTAAAGAAACCTAATCAATGTTCTTTTGAATCGAAAATTCTTGATGCCTATAAAAATGCCTAGAGGCACCCCTATTATGGTGGCTATGAAAGTTGACATTATGGTCACATATAAAGTTAATAGTATAATTCTATATATTTCTTGATCAAACGAAAAAAGAAGCTTGAAGGCTTCCGCAAAGCCTTGAATGATATAATCCATTATCATCTCTCCTTCGCAAACAAAAAAGCAATCCAAAAAAGGATTGCTTAAAAACATCAAATCAGCATTTCCTTTCCAAACGGGAGGCAGGGAAATTTCTCTCCATACCCATGGGCTGCGGCTTCATGGGCATTGCCTTTAGAAGCTGCGGCTCGGAAATATATATTTTCAATTATATAACATCTTTAACTTTATTACTACTCTGATTTTATCTGCAGCATATTCAAATCCTCTTGAGTATTTATGTTCGCGAACATACTCCAATCAGGACTGAATCTTCTGGCTTCTTCTTCCTCAATATATCGCACCTGCGCCTTTTCAAGGGTTTTACTTATTTTTTTGGTTTTCTCATGATAGGCTTGTTCAAAAACCGAAATTGCACTTTTTGAATAAAACGCATTAAAAGGCTCCAGCCACTGGCCAAATCGTGTGATTATTGCTTGATTATGGTTTTCTTCACTTATCATATTTAGCATATACTTAATATAAGCTTGATTCATATAGGGCATATCACATGCAATGAAGTAGCTAAACTGACTTTTTGCCGCGGTTAACCCTGCATGTATGCCTCCCATAGGGCCAAAGTCCCTCAATTGGTCTTCTATCAATATGCAATTATAGTTCTGATATAACTCAGGCTTATTGCTTACTATCACAATTTCGCTGAAAACACTCTGAAGTACTCGTATTTGCCTCTCAATAAGCAGCATGCCATTTAGCTTAATATACTGCTTATCAAAACCCATCCGACTGCTATTGCCTCCGGCTAAAATTACTGCAGTACCTGTCAGCATGGCATACCACCCCTAATCTATATATATAATTTCTCCAACTATTCTCTGATCTATATGTAAAATCCCTACAGAATGCCTAGGTTGAAATCTTCTTTGAGTTGCTGACCCCGGATTAAAATATAAAATACTATTAATTATTTCATTATGTGGAGTATGACTATGCCCGTATACAATGCAGTCAACATTATCATCTATAAATTCCATATAAGCAGTCATATAAGTTTTTCCCCTGCTCATTCCGTGGGTCATACCTATTTTCTTGCCACCAATGGTAATCAGCTTGCGTGTTCCATGCTTTTTATATATCTCATAGCTGTCATTATTACCTGATACTGCCTGTACCGGTGCTATAGCCTCCAGCTGAATCAGTACCTCGTCAATAAGTATATCACCTGCATGAAGTATGAGGTCCACCCCCTCAAAGGCTTGAAATACTGCATTTGGAAGCAGTTTGTCTGGGCTTTTGATATGTGTGTCAGATATTACACCTATTTTCATAATACCTCCAAAAGTAAAAAGCACAGTAAACTGTGCTTAATTATAATACGGGGTGGCACCTTGGCATCCCCTACAGAATATTGTTTTGATCTATTTCTTCCGGTTGATTTAGATCTGCTCCATATGTTTTAATTGCAAACAGCAAATATAGTGCAGCTATTGCAGTATATATCATAAAGAATATAAACTGCGGAACTGGAAGTCCGGCAATATCTATTGCCAAATCTATAAGCATAGGAAGCGTGAGTGCATAGATGCTGAAGTTCAACACATGCTTGTATTTTAGGTCAATGTTTAGACTTGAGCTAATAGCCAAGCCAATCAGTGCAAGAATTACTGCAAAAAGCAGCTGCCCTGCTACTACAAAAACAAAGGAAATCAGCATAAATACTAAGACCCACCAGCTTAATTTAGGAAGCAGCTGTATTAAATCTGCCTTATTAAATTTGGTATCCTTCATATCAGAAAAGCTCAAGGTTTGCTGCTGTATATTACTTTTCAGATACATTGCATCCTCTGTAATCAATATTCCTGTGGTAGTTCCACGTAAAGACGTCTCATCCAAAGCACCAGTGGTATCGACGGCAAATATCGCGTCAGTGTTGTTGCTTATGTAGAAAGGCATTTCTCCCGCAAAGCTGAACTTGCCATTCTCCAATTGAAACTCCGGAACGCTTTCTCTTAAACCAGAAGCAGCTTGTTCCATTATGCTTTTAACCAGCAAATAATTTCTGACTGTAAGCATTGAGTATATTATTAAAAGGAGCAGCAGCAAGTATAGAAAACTCTTCGCAAATCTATTGTCTTTTATATGCTTGTAAAACTTAAAGTCTATTACACTTTCCTTCACTTGAGTAAAAAAATTCACTTTGTAATCCCTCCATGCCCTTAGGATATAATCAATACTGATTATATCATTTATACATGTTTGAGTAAATATGTGAGCAATCAGTCTAAGCCTATTATGTTGATTTCCTTGCCGCACTTTGTACATGTATTGTAATCAAGGTGCTCCACTACAATGCCTCCCATCCTTCTCACAAGTAAAGAGCCGCAGTCAGGACAGTATGTATTTGAATCGTCACCAGCAACATTTCCTATATAAACAAACTCCAGATGTTCTAAAGCAGTTTCTCTTAAACGTTTTATTGTTTCCACAGGGGTAGATGGGGCTGACATCTTATATGTAGGATAATACCTTGTCAAATGTAAAGGTATTGAAGGATTTATATCAGCTAACCAATGGGCTAATTCCTTAATTTCCTGCAAGCTATCGTTATAGCCTGGCACTATCAAGGTTGTTATTTCTAAATGAGCCTTATCCGCCGCTGCTTCAACTGTCCTTCGAACATCACCTAATGTGCCCCCACAGATTTCTTTGTAATACTTTTCACTAAAGCCTTTCACATCAATGTTCATGGCATCTGTATACTGCAGCAGCTCCATTAAGGGTTCCCGTGAAATGTACCCATTAGACACCAGTATGTTTTTGAGTCCTTCTTGCTTTATAATGTCAGCAGTTTCTAATATATATTCGAACCATACTGTTGGCTCATTATAGGTATAAGCTAACCCTATGCATTCTTCTTCTGTTCTGCAAAGGTTCAGCAGATATCTGGGATCTACATAATTTGTTTCTGCTTCCTCCTGAGATATGTGATAGTTCTGACAAAAACTGCAGGTAAAATTACAGCCAATCGTTCCTATAGACAATACATACTTGCCGGGATAAAAGTGATATAAAGGTTTCTTTTCCATAGGATCCATCGCAATGGCAGAAACCCTTCCATAGTTCTCTGCATATAGGCTGCCTTCAATATTTTTCCTTACCCTGCATATTCCATTGCCCCCTTCTTTAATTCTGCAGCCATGGGGACACAAGTCACACTGTACAGCTTGATTCTCAAGTCTTCTATAATACTTAGCTTCTTTTGTGTTTTCCATAAAATACCCTCCCTAGCCTACTTATGCCTTATTACTTCAAAGCGCTCCATTTTGTAGCTTTCGCCCTTGGATATCCCTGCTTTTTGGAGAACAATATCCAACTGTTCTTCCACAGTATCTACGCCTTCTAAATTAGGCAGCAGCAGCCCTGACTTATATCCACTTCGTACAATCACCCCATATTTCTTTACATCCAGCTGCTTAGCATCCTCTATGGCTTCCGGTTTCATAAGTACATCCACAGAATATTGCAGTTCCTCTAATTCATCCCTTTCGACAGGAAAGAATCTTGGATCACCGGTGCCTGCGCTAACCGCATTTTGTACAATTTCCTGAGCTATGCTGTTGGTAGTAGGAGAAATTGTTCCTATACAGCCCCTCAATTCACCATGCTTCTTTAGAGACACAAAAACACCAGCTCTGTTTTCCAGCATTTCACTGGGGATATCACTAGGTATATCCGGTTGATTATCTCCTTTGATAAAGGCCTCCAGGGTTAATCTTGCCAAGGCTACATAAGAGTCCTCTTCCTTTCTTATTTCCTCAAGCTTTTTTTTCTTTTCATTTATGTATCTTTCAAGTATCTCTGAGCTTTCTCCTATATTGCTAGTACAATTTAGGTGAAGCTCTGCAACACAATAACCTACTCCGAAGGGACCCTCATAAGATAATATTTCACCAGTTGGTTTGCAGCCATCTAATATTCCATACATGATGACAGTGGACCTTAAGGCACATTCTCCAGCTGCCTCGCTTAATTCACAATCCATATTAAGCAGCTTATTTACATCTCCACTTTTGATAATATCCACATATTGTTCATCATACTCCTTGCCTCTCGGGCTATAGCCTGCCGGAGCGTCCTTTGTAAGTCGATGTGACAGATCACCGCTGCATATTATTACTGTATTTCTATTCAGTTTTTCTATGGCTTTGCGTATTATTCTTCCAAAATCATAATGCTCTTGGTGAGGAAGCATGCTGTATGTGATATGCACCAATTTAAAACTTTGATATTGCTTATGTATAAAATATAGAGGTACCATAGCCCCATGATCTAATTCATCAGCAAATTTATATGCTTTTCTCATTTCCTTATCCAAAGAAATTGCTACAACATCACTATCTTCAGCGATATCAAGTATCTCTTCAGCCAGCTCCAAATCATTGTCGAACTCAAGCTTAACTTCTGGTGCTCCAAAGCTATCAAAGCTGCCGTATAGTATAGAATCCCCACTAATAGTCAGTGCATCAGCCAGCATATTTCCATGGGGGGTTACTATTAATATGGTTTCGGGCTTTTGCTCTGCAATTCGTCTTGCTGCTTCTTGCGCTGCATCTATAGTATTTTGTGCTGCTTTTTCATGGCCCCTGCCCACCGCTTCTACAATAATAGGCGGATGCGGAAATATAAACGCACCTTTAATATTACTCATTATTTACACCGTCCTAACAATTCATTATGTAAGATTTAGGTTTTTTAGTATTTTATCCTTTAACAAGATTAATAATGCGTGCTGAAAACTGATGATTTCTGAATTATTTATTCCAGTTTTAATGAACCACTTTGCTTTTTTACATTGTTTTTATTAAGGCATCTTAATTGGCTCTCTTTGTAAAATAAAAATGCCTCTTGCATTTCACAAGAGGCATTGAATATATTTCTTTATTACTTTTTAGGTGGTTTACCAGGTGCTGGTGCTGGCACTGGTGTTGTTGTATCTGGTGTTGGTGTTGGTGTTAGATCTGGCGTTGGTGTTGGTGTCGGTACCGGTGTTGGTGTTGGTACCGGTGTCGGTGTCGGTACCGGCGTTGGTGTTGGTGTTGGTGTTGGTGTTGGTGTCGGCACCGTAGTTGATGAAATAAAATTAATTGTCTTCTCTATTGTCACTGATTTTCCAAAATCGTTAGTAGAAACAATCGTAAATTTATTTTCTCCTGCATTTAAGGTTACTGTCTTAGACCAACCCCCTGAGTAATTGACTAAAACAGCAACGCCGTTTATTGTTACGGTTGGAGTTGTATCATTTTCATCTTTCGTATTTCCGATTATCGTTACTGTCTTTGTTAAAGAACTAGTTGGGCATGATATTATTACCAATGTCGGAGCTCCTGCACTGTATGTTATTGTTTTCTCTACAGTTACAGATTTTCCTGAATCATTAGTAGAAACAATAGTGAACTTGTTGTCGCCATCATTTAAGGTTACATTCTTAGAAAAATCCCCATTCCAACTAGCATAAACCATTATACCGTTTATTGTTACCGTTAAATCTCTGTCATTTGCATCTTTCGTATTTCCGGCAATAGTAACTGTTTTTGTGGTAGCAGTTGTTGGGCATGCTGTTATTACTAATGTTGGGGCTCCAGCACCAAAAGTTATTGTCCTTTCTACAGTTGCTGATTTTCCTAAGTCATTGGTGGCTACGATTGTAATCTTATTTACGCCTTCACTTAGCTCCACATCTTCAGACCAATCTCCCGCCGAATTAGCGTAAACTGATTTTCCATTTATTGTTATTATTAATCTTTGATCATTTGCATCTTTCGCATTTCCAGTTATTTCAACAATTTTTGTGGAAGAAGTAGCTGGGCATGATATGATACTTAACGTTGGTGCTCCTGCACTAAAGGTAATTGTCTTTTCTACCGTTGTTGATTTTCCTGCATCATTACTTGCAACTATAGTGAGCTTGTTCTCACCTTCTGTTAAGCTTACTTTTGTCATCCAATCCCCAGTTGGGAATACAGTAACAGACTTGCCGTTTATTGTTAGTGTTGGAGTTCTGTCATTTGCATCTTTTACCGTTCCACTTATGGTTGCTGTATTAGTTGTAGAACTAGCTGGGCATGATGTTACATTTAAGGTTGGAACTCCTACATTATATTTAGCTGTCACTTCTAAAGATTTCTTCTTTCCATCTTTAGTTGCCTCAATTTTAAATATCTTATCGCCTTCCTGTACAAACTTATATTCATACGTGCCCTTTAAGTATCCTTCGCCTGCCTTATACAATATAACAATCTCTCCATCAACCGTTACCTTAGCACCTTCTTCTGTCGTAATTGACAAAGTTACTTCACCTGGACGATTGCCTGATACTATATTTGCGCTGATAGCAAAACCATCTGCCATCGCACCAACGGCTTGCTTTGTGGCACGCATTAACATTACAACCGTTTCAGCACGTGTAATGCTCTTCGACGGTTCAAATTTACCATTGCCATTGCCATTTATCAATCCATATTCTGCAGCAATACTTACATACTTAATTAATCCTGGTGAAATATCATTTGCATCTTTAAATATTTCTTTTGCATAATTAGAATTTTTAACTTCCGCATCAGATAAACCCATTATTTTAACTAGTGCAACAGCTATATCCTCACGAGTTGCAGCTTCAGTTGGATGAAAGCTTGGTTTCCCGCCAAATGGATTAGCATAGCCTGTCAGAAAGTCTTTGCATACTTCAATGTAAGAATATGCCCAACTTGTTTGTGGTACATCACTAAATGATGGTTCTGAAGGGGTAATTAAAGGAGCATTAAAGGTCAACGCGAGCATTTTTGTAAACTGCTCTCTAGTAACCATTTCTCCAGGTGCAAACTTTCCGTCACCAGAGCCTTGAACTATACCTTGCTCTGCAAAACTTTCTATTGCATCTTTTGCCCACCCATAATTAGTTGTAATATCCGTAAAATTTGGTTTGCTTTTTTTACCAGATGTTTTTGTAGCATCTCCCTCTGCAAAAACCGCCGACAATGAACTTAGTAGCATTAATGCTATCAGTAGTACAGTGATTACCTTTTTAATTTTCATGTAATCTGCCCCCTTGTTATATTTTGGTTTTCAATCAATCATAACAATCCCCGAATTCCAGATATATTAATTACATTCATTCATTGATGTAATTTTCTAAAATTAATATAATTCTTCAATATTCTACCATTAACTCCATTATATTTCAAATTATTTGACATATATTTACATTTTACACTAACTATTTGTCGTTAATTTTTGGTTAATAATAGGTCTACAGAAAATAAAAGGCTTGAGACCTTTAGATCTCGTGCCTTTTATGCTTTACTTAAAACAAGTAAATATATGCATTTTAACCATATAATAACGTAATATAGTCCTCTAATGCTATTGAATTAAGCTGTCAAGTGAGTTAAAATATAGACATGCCGTATTGCAGGCTCAATCCCTGATGAGGGAACGGGGGACTTTTTATGGGGTGAATAACACTATGATAGTGTTTAGGGCTAACTCTCGTCCGAATCCGACAACTAACCTCGTAGGCCTAAGAGAGGAGAACATATTGAAAAGGGCAAAACTATTACTATTTTTATTGTTGGTAATTTTTTCATTGACATCTGTAGCGTACGCTGACACCTATAAGGATGGAAGCAAAGGTAAAGCTGTTGAGGAAATTCAGCAGCAGCTTAAGAAACTCGGCTTATTTCCAGGTGAAATAACAGGTTTCTTTGGTCCGCAAACAGAGACAGCAGTGAAGAAATTTCAACTAAAAAGGGGTTTGCATGCCGATGGAGTTGTTGGTACTGGTACCTACAAATACCTATTTGAAAGTGCAAGCAAAACACAAAGTTCAAGTGTAAAGACAACAAGTGATACAAAACATGTAATTAGCATAAAAGATATTCAAACTGCCCTTAAAACATTGGGTTACTATACCGGCAAAGTTGACGGAGTAACTGGCAGTGATACTGAAAATGCTATTATCAAATTCCAAAAGGCGAATAAGCTAACAGCAGACGGAGTTGTTGGAAATGGTACATCAAAACTTTTATTGGCAGCTGCTGATAAGACAACAAAATCCGTAAGTGTTTCAAGTAATGCCTTAAGCATAAAAGAAATACAAACTGCTTTAAAGAAGTTAGGTTATTTCTCTGGCACAGTTGATGGTATTACAGGAAGTAAGACGGAAGCAGCAATAAAAAAGTTCCAAAAGGCTAATAAGCTAACAGCAGACGGAGTTATTGGAACTGCAACAAAAAACAAGCTTGTTGCAGCAGCATCCAGTTCTAGCACTACCCCTAAGACACCTGCCGTTAAGGCAACCACCGCAACTGCACCAGCTACTGAGCAGAAAACAACATCAACGGCTGCGGCATCCAAGTCAGATAGTGGAGTTGAACTTCTAGATTGGTGGGGGCAAGCAAGCAAGTTATTTAAAATAGGCAGTACAGCAACAGTTACAGATGTAAAAACAGGTAAAACCTTTAAAATTGTTAGAACCTATGGTACTAACCACGCAGATGTAGAAGCACTTACAGCAAAGGATAGTGAAACTATAAAGGATATCTGGGGCGGCTGGAGCTGGACTAGAAGACCTATAATAGTTGAGGTGAACAATAAAAGAATAGCTGCTTCCATGGCAGCTATGCCACATGCTGGATTAGATAGTAAGGCTGCTAATACATATGTAAGTCAAAGAAGCGGCGGCTACTCCAGAGGAATGAATTTAGACAAGATTAAGGACAATGGAATGAGCGGACATATGGATGTTCACTTTCTAAACAGTAAAACTCATGGTTCAAATAAAGTTGATCCAAAGCATCAAGCGGCGTTAAAACAAGCAGCAAAATACAATAAATAAAGATAAGCAATGCGGCAGGCTCGGGGACACCCGAGTCTTTTCTTTTATTTTTGTTATATTGCTTATAATAGACTTTGTACCATATATTACATAACTTTTTAGTATTCTTAACGAAACTTTATACAATATTTTTAAAAACCACTTGCTAATTAATAATAATTATTATATAATAACAAATGTAATAATTGTTAATAATACCAACTGCAAAATACAGTATGGTAAAATAAATAATAAATGAATTTTAGGAGGAGTTTAAAATGAAGAAGTTTGTATGTTCAATATGTGGTTATGTTCATGAAGGTATGGAGGCACCTGATAATTGCCCAGTTTGTAAAGCTTCAAAGGAAAAATTCAATGAAAAAAGCGATGATACCCTAGCTTGGGCTGATGAACACAGAATTGGTGTTGCAAAAGGCGTTGAGCAGGAAATTATAGATAGCCTAAGAATGAATTTCGTAGGCGAATGCACAGAAGTTGGTATGTACTTAGCAATGAGTCGTCAAGCTGACAGAGAAGGTCTACCAGAAGTAGCAGAGGCTTATAAGAGAATAGCTTTTGAAGAAGCAGAGCATGCTGCAAAATTCGCAGAGCTTCTTGGCGAGGTTGTTTTACCAGATACAAAGAAGAACTTGGAAATGAGAGTTGATGCAGAGCACGGCGCTTGCCAAGGCAAAAAAGATCTTGCAACTTTGGCTAAGAAACTTAACTATGATGCAATTCACGATACAGTACACGAGATGTGCAAAGATGAAGCAAGGCATGGTGCTGCATTCGCAGGTATGTTGAAGAGATATTTCGGTAAATAATAGTATAAAAAGACACCTCTAGATACAATTTCTATCACCAGTCAATCGTTGAATTTCAATGCTTATAGTCATTATTCACGAAACTGATTTTAGAAATTGTATTTTTTTATATTTTGGATAAACTAAGTTGAGAAGTATCATTAACAAGTACAGTCAACTTTTTGTCTTTATTAATCAATTTTGATTCACTGCAAGCCTTATATTATATGAGTAAACCCTAGGAGAAAAGTTTCCTGGGGTTTTTACATTTTTTCAATACTTCTCAATAATCTAAAACCCTAGATTTCACCCATTTATAACCATATAATGTAGAATACTACAGAATTTTGTAATATAATAGAAAAATATGGCTGACAAAAATACTATCATTAGGAGGCGAAAAAAGCCATGAAAAAATTATCAACTTTTATCATTGTTGTGATTGTCACATTGCTGACCAGTTATTCTGCATTTTCTGATGTATTCTATTTTTCAAACGACAAGGCACTGAGCAGTATTTTTGCAAAATTAGAGAAGGAGTTTCTTCAATATAAAAGAGATGAAGTAATACCTTTAAAAAACTTAGGAGCGATTATAACGGATCCCAATCAACCGCGCATCCCCAGAACTTCAAAGAAAATATCTGATGCGCAGGTAAAGGCAGCCTCACAAAAGGCACTGAACGACATCAGGGTTGCGATTGAGGTCAAGGAAGAGGCGCTGGGCGGACTCACCCCACAGGATTATAAAATCATAATAGACCATTTTAACGAAGCCCTATTCTTTGGAAAGAACAATCAATTCGGCTGGGACCATGATGGAAAGGTTGTTCAGTTGTATTTCACTGCCGGCGAAGATCATGAATGGGGATATATTAACAATCTGACCGGCAATTTC
>JARBUB010000303.1 GCA_029239905.1 Clostridia bacterium | reverse complement strand
TACGATGCTAATATCAGCATTGCAAAGATCACACATATCCGCTATCTCGTTTATATAGCTTATTTTTGTTGCTAAAAAAGCATTTGCAGCATATTTTATCATTTCCGCAGTTTCTAAATTTGTGACTACAATTGGTATATCCAATTGAATCTGTACGTCATATATCTTTTTCATGAGATTAAGTGCTATTTCACTATCTGCACCTATTACTATTCTATCAGGCTTAAGAAAGTCCTTAACAGCAGTTCCTTCACGCAAGAACTCTGGGTTGGAAACTACATCAAAACCAAATGTTTTATTCCTCTGATGCAAGATGTCTTCTATTTCCGTCTTTACCAAATGTCCTGTTCCTATTGGAACTGTACTCTTGTTTACTATAACCTTGTAGTCTTCCATTTGCTCCGCGATATTTTGCGCTGCCCGATACACGTACTGAAGATCAGCTGAATCATCCTCCTGTGGCGGCGTACCAACCGCTATAAAAATAACAATAGCATGGGTAACCGCTTCTTCCATACTTGTAGTGAAGATCAATCTTTCTGAACTAAGGTTTTCTTTAATGATTTCCTCAAGCCCTGGTTCATATATTGGGACTATCCCCTTTCTTAACTTTTCAATTTTTTCTTCATCTATGTCCATACAAATGACGTTCATTCCTAGCTGTGCTAGACAACATCCCGTCACTAGACCAACATATCCTGTGCCAATTACCGCTATGTTCATAGTGACCCCCCTTTTTGTACAGCTATACAAACTACTGATAAAATCAAGTAACAATAGAGCTGCCTTTACTGTTACTTGATTTTGTCTCTAAAATATTAATTTGTGATTTTATTCGTACCAACACCATCAAGCAGCTTTAATAAATCTTTTGCAACTCTTTTCCAACTGTACTTTTTAACTGCATGATTTCGTGCAGTTTCTCCAAGCTTTAATGCTTCTGCTTCATTATTTAAAAGATAGTTTATTTTTTCAGCAAAGATATTAGGATTACTGTAATCATCTATAACAATACCATTTCCATACTCCTGATTGACCACCTCTGCATTACCGCCTCTGTTTGTCGTTATTATGGGCAATCCTGCAGCCATTGCTTCGTAGTGAACCCTTGCCAGCGGTTCTTCCCATTGAGATGCACATATAAAGACATCTCCTAAATTAAAATATTTAGCTATCTCTGCAGGTGTAATAAACCCAGTAAAGACCACTGGTCCTTTAAGTGTTTTAGCTAATGTATTCAGAGACTGTGTATATTGATCTTGGTTATTGTCCCCGTACCACTTACTTCCAACAACAGCCAATGCAACATCCTTTCTACTTTCCATAACAATTTTCATCGCCTTGAGTACAATATCGGAGCCCTTCTTAGGGCTAAGTCTGCTTACATAGAGAATTATTTTATCCTCTTTTATGCCTAGCTTTGATTTCAAATTATTCCTGTTTTCAATGCCCTCCTTAGACCAACTAGGTTGATACTTTTCAACATCTACTCCGGAATAAACAACATTTAATTTCTTATCTGCTATGGGATACCGATTTCTAATACCATCAGCAATAAATTGACTTACAGTTGTAATAAATTCCACATTCTCTATGCATTTAACAGCTGTCTCATAAGGTATTTTTTCTGGAAAGAACATTTCATTATGAAGGCTAAGACTAATCTTAGAGTTTTTTAATTTTTTTCTTAAAAGGGGTACCCAAAGAGGCCTATTAAAAACATGAACAAGTTCATATTTATCTACTAACCGAGCCATTACATTATTGATGTATTCTGAGGGATTACTTCCTGCCACTCTTATATAATGCACCCCATTTATCTTCTCATTGCTTATTAAACTTGGATGAGCAATACTAAAAACTGTTATTTTGTGGTGTTTTGACAGATAAGGTAAAACACCTTCTATATATTGCTGAATAGCGCCGCCCGCCACTGCTGGGACGGGAAGTTTTTCTGTACAAATAAATGCGATTTTCAAAATGCTCCACCTCTATTCAAGTAGTTTCCTTAACATAGGAACTTTTGTTTTTTCAAACTTAACGACCTTTTCAATTTCTGACGGGCTTGCCAGCTTATTCTTTATATACTGATCCTTAATTAGTCCATGGAACCAATGTGGGAATAATAAATCAATATATAACATTTTCTTTTCATCCGCTGTTATCGGATTCTCCTTGGAATACCAGTTTAAAATATCATTGATTCTGTTCATATCAAGCGTACCTTTATCTATGGCCAGTTTGCCAATTATCTTCCTTAAGTCTCTAGCTGAAAAATCAAAGGTCACTGAGTCTAGATCCAGCACAATGATTCCATTGGTCGTAGCAATAGCATTTCCCTTTCCAAAATCTTGATGGCAAAGTACTTTTAAGTCTGAATCTGGTGTTGAGAGATTTTGGTACTGTGACTGCTCAATAAGCTTCAAAGCTAAATTAGAACCTTCTATCATTGAATCAACGTGCTTTAGATATGCAGCATGGGATGCATTAGACATATTCTTTAATGCAATTTCCTTCCATGTCTCAAACCTATTTCTCATAGAAGTATATTGCTCAGGCCATCTTCCAAATTTTAATGACGCTCTTGCATCTTCTGGATATTGATATCCTTTCGATGCCCTGTGAAAGACTGCAAGTCCTCTCAGTGCAGCTTCAAGATCGACATCGTTATTAAAATTAAGGTCTTTTCCCTCTAGCCATTCATATACAACAAACAGCTGATCATTATATTGAACTATGGGTTGGTTGTTTTTATTCAATATTATTCCCGGAACATTTCCCCCAGAATTTTTAATATAAATTTGTGCATTTACAGAAAATAGAACCTTATCATAGGTTTGTTTTAACCTTTTTAAGCAAAGCATTTTTTCCTTAGCCATGAATTTCCATACAGTTTTTATGGAGCCGCTTTGAATAATTAAAAGGTTTTGAGGTATAAGGTCATACTCCTGTAATACACGTATTGCTAAATCATCTAACTCCTTTTTAGATTCGTTTGTTACGTCACTCATATATTTCTATCCTTTCATCTACGCAGATTTTACTTCGCTATATCTTGTATTATCGAACTAAAATTGTCATACATAGGTGTCATAGCCTTTTCTACAGCTGCCATTTCTTTAATTCTTTGCATATA
>JARBUB010000302.1 GCA_029239905.1 Clostridia bacterium | reverse complement strand
CAGCGAAGGCACTAATAATTAGCACATGTCTAATGGTTGGTTCTATGGCTGGTGTATATGCTGATACAACTAATGTAGAGGTGAAGCCGGCAATAGTCCAAGAGGTATATGACGATTCCAAAATGATGGAAACACAAATTCTAATGACCAAAAGTGATGATGCACTTGCAAACAAACAATTGGAGATAGACCGCTATGTATTTGCGGATCACATTGAAGAAATTGAGAAGCTTGGTATTACAGTTACAAGCACTGCGGTAGTAGGAGATGTTGTAGAAGTTGCTATTAAACCTTATGACGTAAAGAGTGCAGATCGTCTTTATGAACTATTCGGTAAAGAAATGGTAAGTGTTGTAGCGGGAGAGCAGGCTGTTCCTTTGGATTTAGTTACAATAACAAGCGATAATCCTGCAGTATCAGATTTAGCAGCGCAATCAGGAGAGGTTCAAGAAGCATCATTCTTTGAAACAATTTTTAATAATATTGTTGAATGGTTTAAGAACATATTCTAAAATATAATATAAGTAAATAAATTTAAAGAACGACAGTTTACTGAACCGTCGTTCTTTAAATTTACATTAAGTTATGCTTGAAAGGACAGGTATAAGTCAATGAAATTTATTGGAAATAATATATACATACGTCAAATGGAAGTATCTGATGCAGCAGCGATGCTGGAGCTTCAAGTATGCAATAAAGAGTTTTTTCAAACATATACACCCTTGAGGATTGATGGATTTTATACAATTGAAGGTCAAATCAAGGTCATAGAAGCTAATATTGAACAAAGTCAAAATGATACAAGATATTCCTTTGGAATTTTCCTTAAGGAAACAGATCAATTAATAGGAAATGTTGCTTTATCAGAAATTCTAAGGGGTCCCTTGCAAAGCTGCTATATAGGCTATTATTTGGATCAACAACAAAATGGCAAAGGCTATATGACGGAAGCAGTTAGACTGGCCGTTGAGTTTGCTTTTCAGGTATTGGAGCTTCATAGAATAGAAGCCGGAGTAATGCCCCATAATATTAGGTCGATTAAGGTCTTGGAAAAAGCAGGCTTCCACAAGGAAGGTATCGCAGTAAAAAACGTCAAGATAAACGGCAAATGGGAAGACCATCAGGTATTGGCGATCGTAGCAGAAGATTAAAGCTTATAGCTGCTTATGGCCAATAAGGTAATAGCTGGAGTATAGAACACCCAGATTAAACTGGTCGCAATTAGCCAAATGGGTCCTGAAGACAATAAACCATCCAGACCCACCAATATATCACCCAAATAGAAGAATACCATTGCAATAGCTATAATTTTGGAGTTTTTATCGGGGAACAAGCTGAGTACAAAGTTTGCGATACCAACCCATAGTGAGATGTTTAGGACGAGGCCATAAAGTGCACCCATAAATATGAGTGTACTACTGTCTACCATTGTATATGAAATAATTACCACAGAAAAAAGTAATATATTCAAAGTGAAGAATATAAGAGCAAGCTTTAGCTTTTGAGCGAAGTCTGCTCTTTTTAGTTTGCTGTTTAAACCCGTGCAATGTCTGAAAACTAGGATACATTGGCATACTATAAAAAAGCCAATGGCATAAGCAGGCTTTGCCAAAAGAAAAAGTACTTCTGCACAACCAATAGCAATAAATGCAAACTTCATTCTTGCGGCATCTCGCCTATCCAGACTATCCTTGCCCGTCAGCCATACTAATAAAGCAGCCAAGATTACATTAATCCGTTTAATAAAGTCGTTATTAAAAGTTTTGGATAAATGATTAGGTCCAAATAACCTTGAAAGATCTAGTACTATAGTGAATACACTGATGCAAATAATACTCATAATGATTGATTTTATTAAAAGCTTCTTATTTGCTGACATATTGTCCCTCCGTATTCTATAGTTGTATATATATCTTTGCTTGGCAATTCTATATGTTTTGCACTAAACATTTTACATTAAATCAGAATGTGCAAAACATTTTCCTTCATTTATAAGTTGTGAAAAATTAATCTTTGACAATACAAAATCGGATGCTTCTACTGATTTTGTTTTCCTCTGTTTATAAGTTGTGAAAAACACATCTTTGATAATATAAAATCGGATGCTTCTACTGATTTTGTATTTGATAAATCTTTTTCGCAACTTATCTTAGTATGTACAAAAAAATGAAAAATGGGTATTGGAAATTCTTCCATAGAAGTAGTAAAATAGCGATATGAATGGTAATTATCCATATTTACAAAACGGAGGTAACTATTTTGAATAAGGATTTGTATTCAGCAATAAAGAATAGACGCAGCATATATGGAATCAGCAAAGAAGAAATTGTTTCAAAGGAAAAGATACAGGAGGTAATAAATCATGCAGTAATGCATGCACCTTCGGCTTTTAACTCGCAATCAGCCAGGGTGGTAATATTGTTTGGAGACAATCATGATTTATTATGGGATATAACAAGAGAAACTCTTAGAAAGACTCAATCAGCAGAAAGGTTTGTAGCAACAGATGAGAAGTTGAACTCCTTTAAGAATGGTTATGGAACGGTGTTGTTCTTTGAGGAGATGAGTATAGTAGAAGGGCTGCAGCAACAGTTTCCTAAAGCTAAAGATAATTTTCCTATTTGGTCCCAAAACAGCAGCGGCATGGTACAGTATATAGTTTGGACTTCTTTGGAGCAGGAAGGACTAGGTGCTTCACTGCAACATTATAATCCTTTAATAGACGAGAAAGTGAAGAAACAGTGGGGGATACCTGCCAGTTGGAAGCTGAGTGCAGAAATGCCCTTTGGCAAGCCTACTGCAGAGCCAAAGGAGAAAGAGTTCCAACCTATAGAAATGAGAGTAAAGGTTTTTAAATAATACAAAAGGCATACAGCGTTATATGGCTGTATGCCTTTGTTTGTATTATTTCTTTATCCAATTTTTAATATTGGCATCATCAGATAATATACTCTTTATTTTACTTTCCTTGCATGTAAGTATTGTTACAATTCCTGGACCATGACCTAGTTTGATACAGTCGCTATGGACAACTACACCAATACTAACAGAACCCTTTAGGTAGCCTCTTCCAAAGCTATTGTCACAATCCTTGAGCAGTACAAGATCTCCAAATTTTAAATTATCAATTCCAAGCCTTTGAATCTCTTCTTTATCTCCTGTCATAATATCATAATCACCTTTATAAGCAGAAGAATCACCTATGCCTGAACCCATTAGATAAGCAGGAACTTCTGCAACGACAGGAAATTTAACAATTCCATTTTCCTCGGTTAGTGGAATGTTACGAAGTAATTTAGGGTCAATATTCATTATCTTGATTTCTGGATAATCCAAAAGCTGCAAACCTTGTCCCCAAGATTTGATAAGTATCTTATCGTCAATGGACATATTATCCATATCCTTTTCTTCAAAATGTATGATAACATGATCAACACCACCATGCAGACCAGTAACATAACCAACAGCACCTTTTGCATCACCGCTTATCACTTTTGCAGTATTTCCTATACAGGCCATTGTCATAAGTGCATTTCTTTCCTGTGCATCTTCATTTCTTATTGAAACTCCAGGCTCGATGTGATCACCAGCCCAGCCAAAAGCAGAATCCCCAAGCTTAACATTATAGGTTATACCACCGGTGGCCGGCAGCACCATAGGCTCGCCATCATAATTTATTCTGTAAGGTGAAGGCGTATATGACGGATGATGTATTTTGCCCTGAACTGAAAGCATGACTGTTTTATCGATGTTTGTTTTTAACAACTTAAATCCCCCCTTGAGTTTAGTAACCATCTAATTTAATTATAGTGATATAAGGTGTAATATACAATAAGAAGTTTTTGGTCCGAAAAATAAACTTTAGGTATTTAGTCCTATTACAAAATATGTAAATTGGATTATAATGTAATTAAATAGTGACAGCAGGATACTCTTATCAAAATAATATATACACGGGATAAAGGTAATTCTAGATAACTGAAATGCTTTTTATACATGGGAGGGAGTTTATGAAGACAAAGGTATTGGAAGCTCTAGCTTTATTATTAGGAATATATGCCGCATATATACTATTTAAACTTGCCTATGTATTTGCTTACAAAAGGATACCTTTGAAGGATCTTATGGATAATACTGAATCAGCGTATCTAAGACGATTATCAGATCGATTGACAAAAGAAATCGGTATAGGTTTGCTTCTTGTTGTGAATTTTATCTGTCTAATAATAATACCTTCATCTGCGATGTTGATATTAGGTAAAAATGGGATATCTATATCTCCGTATATCTTTTTTGGGGGACTGCTTTTTTTAGCAGAAGTTACAATTTATTCATTCCTATACGCTAACCTTCATATAGGGGAGCTGGCTATTGGCGGGGTCAAGCTGTCCAAATCAGATTCCTCGGATTTTATTGAATATAAAAATACTGTAGATAAGCTTATAAATAGATTTAATGAAAAGCTTTATGCTCAAAATAAGATATTTTTGGGCATAAAAGAATATTGCAGCCATATATTTGAAGAGATTACCAGATCTGAGAATCCTAAAAGTCAATATATATATAACATCAAAAATGTATTGGAAGAATATCAAAGATTGCAGAAGTCTAAAGAAAATGATTATAAAATTGATATATATTGGAAAAATGAGATGAAATATGATAATATGAAAACGATATATAATATTTGCCAGCACAGCGTAAACCTTATTAGAGATAATACGTATTTTGAGGGAAATACCACTGTGATTGAAGAGGTTGGAAAGAGCTTGGTAGTATCTCCTGTCCAAAGCAGAGTTATAGATGGAGAAATATTCATATTGGTGTTAAGCCATAATGAGAGCCAAATTCTTGATGCGGAAGCATATGTCATTCAAGATATAATTGTAGGTATAGATGAGTTGATTTTCAATGAAGTTGAAATATATGATATTAAGTACCCCTGTGAGGAATGAAGCAGATTCGGGAGGTCAAATAGGTGAAACTTAGACAAGCAGAAGAAAGACCGGGACTAGTTAAGCTAAAAAATGATATAGAAAAGAATAAAAAAATGGTAAGGTATGCTTCACCTATAACAGTTGAGAATAAAGGGATGACAGAACTTGAAAATATGGGGGATGAACTTTATAGGAAGCTGCAAATGAAAAAGAAAAAATCCAGAAAGTCTTTATTATCCAGAATTTTTTA
>JARBUB010000301.1 GCA_029239905.1 Clostridia bacterium | reverse complement strand
ATTCCTCAGCTAGTACCTGAAAATCAGCTTACTAAAGCTGGAGGTCTTGGACAGATGGTTCAGTCAGCCTGCTCTATGGTGGGACCCATGCTTGGTGCCTTTTTAATGAGCATCACAACTCTTCAGTATGCAATGCTTGTAGACGTATTTGGGGCTGTCTTAGCTGTACTTACACTTTCTTCAGTTAAAATAGCTAAGCATGCTACGGCTTCAACTAAGCTAAGCATTATAGCAGATATGCAGCAAGGCATAAGAGCCATAAAAGCAAATAAAGCTCTCATGAAGGTATCCATTCCAATTCTTCTTTCTACTATAGTGTTTGTACCTATGGGAACTCTTTTACCTTTGATGGTAAGAGAATATTTCAACGGCACTGCCTGGCACAACGGAATTGTACAAACCCTCTTCTCCAGTGGAATGCTTATAACAGCTATGGTAATAAGCATCACAGGAGGCATAAGAAAACAATTCCTCATGATTTCTTCAGGCATATTCCTATTAGGAGTTTGCTCCTTAATAGGAGGAATTCTTCCTGCCAGCGGCTTCTGGCTATTCTGTATAGTTGTTTTCATAATGGGTACAACGGGCATGCTCTCAAATATCCCCTTCACAGCTTATATCCAGAAAACAATCCCTCAGCAAAACTTAGGCAAGGTGATATCACTTGTAACCAGTGTAATGAGCTTTGCAGCTCCTATAGGAATGTTTATCGCCGGGCCTGTATCTAGTCTAATAGGTATAAGCAGTTGGATGATCTGCGCAGGGGTGCTGATGCTTGTAGTCGGAATCCTCTGTTATATACTTACAGGAAAATATGATGAAATAACTTCAATTGAGGTGGTTTTTAGTGACTAAATTTTTAAAAAAGCTTCTGTTTATGTTAATACTTCTGTTGTCCCTATGACTATGCTTGCTCCATTTGGCGTGATTTACATTGTTGTCAAAATACTTGGTAGATTGGAGCTTACTACAGCTTTCAGCTCCTTCAAATCTGCCTTATACACATTAAAACCTTGTGGTAGGTTTTCTTGCCTTTACGTATTTTTATACTACTTTTCAACTGCTCAGAAGTAATTATTTGATCGACTGATGCAACCTTGCAATTATCATCAAACTAGATACTCAGCTTCTAGTTTTTCTAATGTATAGGAATATTACTTTAAGAAAAAATAAGGTAGTAATCTTTTTCCAATGGAGGCGTGTAAAGTTGAATAAAATAATCTTATGGTCATTTCTTATAATCCCCTTATTGTCATTGTTTTTCCTTGGTCGTTCCTACATTCGAAGATATATGCCAGTAGCTTTATTTGTAACTGTTATTAATACGCTGTTTTATCAAGCGGCATATCACTATAACTGGTGGAGGGAATCAGGACTATTTGGCTGGGATTATGTTGCTAACGTTCCCTGGGTTTATAGCGCCTATTTGATTGCAACAATTTGGATTTTTAAATATACCTATGGTAAATTCTTGCGTTACCTGCTCGTTAATCTTATACTAGATGGTGGATATATTTTTTTATGGTACCCTATACAAACAAAACTAGGTATGGCTTCTGGATGGCTCCCAAATTACATAACATATTTAATAATGATTTCTGTCTCACTATTAATATATGTGTATCAAATGTGGCAAGAAGGGGACATTTTAAAGTAGAAACTGTTGCTTTTCTCTTCATTGTAATCAAGAGTCACCTACTTACTTTGAGTTATGAATGAATACTATAGAACGCTTTTTAAATGCGTTAAGCTTTATAATCCTGACAGCCACCGCTTTGTGGCTATGCTACTAAGGTTACCTAAGTTAAAGGAGTGACGCTTAAAAACATCACTCCTTGTTAATATAATTACCACCTATCATAATGTATTCTGCCTTTATTAAATCTATCTGCTGCGTTCCTTTGCTCATCTGGATACCCAACAGGTATTATTGCTAAGGGAATCACGCTTTCAGGCAAGCTTAATAACTTCTTTACTCCTTCTACTCTTTCCTCTATTGGATAAACACCTAGCCATACAGCACCCAAGCCTTTTTCTTTAGCAGCTAGCAATATATTTTTTGTGGCAGATGAACAATCTTGCACCCAATAGCCTTCATACTTCTCTTTTGCTACATCTCCACAAACAACAATTGCAACATCTGTGTTCAACTGCGAGCTATGCGTTCTCCGTCAAACTCCATCTCAGATAAATTATTCAAGTATAAAGGAAGCCATGCTTGCCTGGGTTCTACCCACAAATCGAAAGTACAGAGAATGTACACCATCTGGTATTGAAATATCTGAGGAATACTCCTTCCATTCGTTAGTTGTGACTGTCTTGATTGTACAGATTGGAGTACCATTCCATTCTGTCATTATCTCAAAGGCTCCTCCAAGGCCTAAACCTCCACGAGCTTTGATTGTAATCTTTTTTACTCCCCTGCAATCAAAATACTTAAAGCCTGCTGTAGCCCCGTCTCTCATATTTGCAATATATCCTATTTCCTTATCTCCATCCTTGCCATCCTGAGTTATCTTAGGAAAGCGGCAGTCCATCCAGTCCCCAGGTCCTGCTGTCATGGAAGCTTCATATTTACAGAACAAATTGCAGGCAAGATAGGCTGGATATTCACCTTTTCCTATTAACGGACCGCCATTTGGTCCGCAGGAGGTCATTTCCACCTGCGGGATGGTGCCATCCTCAAGTATCTCAATGGGTTCTATGCAGCCTTGTCTGCTGAAATTAGTTCCATTAGTGTGCCTGTGGTAGAAAATATACCATTTATCCTTGATAAAAGCTATGCTGCCGTGGTTGTTGCCACCATAGAACATTGGCTGCTCAGCAAGTTTATAGTAATCAATATATAAATCATTATTGCTTACAATGGTTCCCCCATATACAAATCCCTTGGTAGGATATTTGCTGGTTGCATAGCAAAGTTCATGCATATTAATAGAGGAATAGATAGGGGCTTCTTTAATTGTCAGCATATCAGATTCTAAAACTGTAACCGTTGGGCCCTTTCTTGATGCATCTCCTTTCCAGCAGAAACCTGTATAAAGGTATACATTATCTCCTTCTGTCAGTAAACCCGGATCAAACTGGTAGGGATCGTTTTTCCCATATCCGAGAATTGTGCCATCCTTATAATGTACATATCCATAAAACTCATACTTGCCTGCGGGTGTATCACACACTGCCACAGACACAATAGGCTCATGATCCAGACAATAATACAAATAATATCGTCCATCTGGCCCTGCTGTAACATCTGGAGCATAAAGACAGGCTTCACCATCTTTGTTTTTAGGATCATCAGTCTTTTTATATATTACTCCTTCGTA
>JARBUB010000300.1 GCA_029239905.1 Clostridia bacterium | reverse complement strand
AGGTGAGCCAATCTTGTTTAAGATGCCGCTGCATCCGATTTCATCGTATATTAGTTTGGTCTTTTTAGTTGTTGTTGTTGTTATTATGGCCTTTATCCCGGATCTGCGCTTCTCTTTATATATTGCTCCTATTTGGCTGTTTTCTTTGTATATCGGCTTTAAATTGAAAACTACAGCAAAGAAGAATTAATTGTGCATTTCATTTAGCGGTTCAAGCGTTATACGTAGGTGAAAAATTGGAAAGAAAAATCTTACTATAAGTTTACAAAGATATGGAATATGATATATAATTCAGATAGTATTCTGCTAGTACAACATTGTTAAAACGTCTAACAGAAGTTAGACATAATGCTAGGCGGATTATTTAGTGTGTGTATTATGTTCATATCAAAACATAACCATGAAGGTTTATCGACTAGCTTTATACGTCGATGCCTTTGTGGTATTTTTTTGTTAGTTTGATGAATGAATTTTCTCAATATAGAGAGTAAAGGATCTAGTAAACTTTAAAATTATAATCGAAGGAGCATGAATATATGGGACTTAAAAGATTAATCGCTTTTATATTAATCGTACTTTTATGTTTTTTAGCCCTCGGATGTAGTGGAAAAGATGCTGGCAGAAAAGAAGACAAAAATCAGTTAGTATATGCCAGTACCAAAGATATTCGGAATATCAATCCCCATCTTTACAGCGGTGAGATGGCAGCTCAAAATATGGTATTTGAATCTCTGGTCATTAATACGGACCAAGGAGTTATGCCTTGGCTGGCGGAAAAATGGGATATTTCCGAGGATGGTAAAGAATATACCTTTTATCTGCGAAAAGATGTTACCTTTACAGATGGTGAGTCCTTTAATGCGCAAGCAGTGAAGATGAATATTGATGCAGTTGTCGCAAATCGAGAGCGTCATGCTTGGCTGGATATGGTGAACCAAATCGACCATGGAGAAGTAGTAAATGAGTTTACTTATAAATTAGTGCTCAAGCAGCCTTATTACCCCACTCTCGAAGAACTAGGCTTAACTCGTCCTTTCCGTTTTATTTCCCCTAAATGCTTTATCAATGGGATGACGAAAGACGGTGTAAACGGGTACATAGGTACAGGCCCATGGATCTTAACTGAACACAAGGATAAGCAATACGCAATTTTTACTGCTAATAAAAAATATTGGGGTACTAAACCTAAGCTGGAATCAATTAAGTGGAAAGTGATTCCTGATCACCAAACGATTCTTCTGGCACTGCAAAAAGGGGAAGTGGATTTGTTGTTTGGTGCTGACGGTGATATGATTGATCTTGATTCTTTTAAAGCACTGCAAACAGAGGGGAAATATAAAACCGTATTGAGTAATCCCGTTGCCTCAAGAGCGATCCTGCTGAATGCGCATCAGCCGATTACTTCCGATAAAAAGGTGCGGGAAGCTCTCCAGTATGTAGTGAACAAGCAGGCGATTGCTGAAGGAATCTTAAATGGCTCGGAAGCAATTGCAGATACCCTATTATCTCCTACCATTCCATATTGTAATGTACCTTTGTCCTCCCGTACTTATAATCCTGAAAAAGCCAAGGAATTGCTTGATGCTGCGGGTTGGATTATGGGAAGCGATGGTTATCGGCATAAGGATGGCAAGCTGTTTGAAATCACCATTTACTTTAATTCGAATAATGCCCAAGAACGCACCATTAGCGAATATATGCAAAGTGATATGAAAGCTGTAGGTGTGAGTCTGAAAATTGTGGGAGAAGAAAAACAGGCTTTTCTAGATCGGCAGAAAACAGGTGAATTTGATCTGCAGTACTCCTTATCCTGGGGGACTCCTTATGATCCACAATCCTATTTGTCATCTTGGCGTATTCCTGCCCATGGTGATTATCAAGCTCAAAAAGGAATCGCTAAAAAAGCATGGCTGGATGAGACAATTGGTAAGATTCTGGTGGAGCATGATAAAGAGAAACGTCAAAAAATGTATGATGAAGTTCTTACTTATGTTCACGACGAAAGTATTTATCTTCCTCTCACCTATTCTCGTACGAAAGCCGTTCATGTCGCAAATTTGAAAGGCGTTGCCTTTAATCCATCCCAATATGAAATACCTTTTGAAAAAATGTATTTTGAGAACTAAATCTGAATTGCAATTAGAATCAAAAGGAATGAAAAATTATAGAATTTATGAACCACAAAGGCACAATGCCGCTGATGCGGCACACAAATGAAAACACAAAAATATAAATAAAACCCTTTGCGTCCTTGTGGTTCTTTTTCGATTGTTTTAGTAAAATTTGGAGGACTGGGAGCATGAAAAGATATATACTGCAGCGTTTTCTTGCTATTGTTCCTATTTTAATAGGGATCTCTTTTTTTGCTTTTTTCCTGATCAATATTGGTCCCAGTGATCCTGCTGAGGTAGCTTTACGAGTCAATGAAACGGTTGCTACTCCTGAGGCGATTGCGACGATGCGAAGGGAACTCGGTCTTGATAAACCCTTTTTTATACGCTATGGAACCTGGCTATTGGACTCCCTGCAGGGAGACTTTGGAAACAGCTATATCACTAAACAGCCAGTATTGAATGAAATGAGTAAAGCCTTTCCTGCAACTCTTGCCCTTGCCTCATTATCCCTATTAATTACGATGGGAGTTAGTATATTTTTTGGTGTATGGTGTGCTGTACACGAAGGAAGTGTGGGCGATAAAATAGTGAGAGGTTTCATTTTCATTGGAACAGCCATGCCCAGCTTTTGGGTAGGATTACTATTTATGTGGCTGTTTGCCGTTAAGTTTGATCTCTTTCCTACTAGCGGCATGGACGGTTTTCATTCTATCATTCTACCGGCAGTTACTCTATCACTAACGTATATCTCTACTTACATACGCTTAATCAGAAATACGATGATTCAAAATCGCCAGGAAAATTACGTATTATACGCTAAGGTACGGGGGCTTAAAGAAAAGACGATTACAAGGCATATTTTTAAAAATTCGCTGCAGGCATCGTTGACGGCACTGGGAATGTCGATTCCCAAACTGATTGCAGGCACCGTTATTGTGGAAAATATTTTTGCCTGGCCTGGCATTGGCAGGCTCTGTGTTACAGCGATCTTTAATCGGGATTTTCCCATTATCGAGGCCTATATCGTTATGATGGCAGTACTCTTTGTTGTATGCAATTTAATAATGGATATTG
>JARBUB010000299.1 GCA_029239905.1 Clostridia bacterium | reverse complement strand
TACAGAAAGAAACCTACAAGAGAACAATTGAAGTGGCAAATTGAGCAAATGCGTTATTCAGGAGAGCCTGGATGGGTAAATGAAGTTGCAGGAAGTAAAAGAAGACCAAACATGAATGGAGTAAATCCATGTGGTGAAATTCTTCTGGACAATAAGGGATTATGCAATTTAACTACAATGAACGTATATGCATTTGTTAATGAAGATGGTACATTGGACGAAAAAGCATTGCTCAAGGCACAACGACTGTCAGCAAGAGCTGCATACAGAATGACATGTGTTGAGCTTGAACTTTCTAACTGGGATAGAGTTCAACAAAGAGATAAAATCACTGGCTGCTCATTAACTGGATGGCAAGACATGGTTAATGCTGTAGGTTTAGACTCAGAAGGACAAGCGGAGATATTAAGAAAACTGAGAGATGCAGCAAAGGATGAATCTGACCGCTATGCAGGTGAAATAGGAGAAAGCGCTCCAATTCTTGTAACAACAATTAAGCCAGAAGGAACATTGTCACAATTACCTGGAGTATCAAGCGGTGTACATTATTCACACTCTCCATATTTTGTTAGAAGAGTAAGAATTAACAGCCATGACCCGTTGGTTAAAGTATGCGAAGATCTAGGATATAAAATATATCCAGAGGTTGGACAGGAAATGAAGACCTGTACAACGAAGGTTATTGAATTTCCTGTAAAAGCTCCTATGGGAAAAACAAAGTATGATGTAACTGCAATTGAACAACTTGAAAATTATAAATTGTTCATGGAAAATTACGTTGACCATAACTGCTCCATAACAGTCCATGTCAGAGACAATGAATGGGAACAGGTTGAGCAATGGGTTTGGGATAACTGGGATGATGTTGTTGCACTGTCATTCTTATCCTTAGACGACAGCTTCTATCAGTTGATGCCGTATGAATCAATTACAGAAGAAGAATATCATGCTCTTAAAAATGAAATGAAACCATTTATTCCATCTTTATTAAGCAAGTATGAAGTACAGGAAGAAGATTTAGATATAGGAAACGAAGGCTGCGATTCAGGGATTTGTCCAATTAGATAATCAGATGACCCGAATCTTTGATTTGGGATTCCCAAATAGTGAAAAAACTAAATTATAAAAAATAGCGAGGGGTTATACCCTCGCTATTTATATCTTCATTTATTATTTAATAATAAAAACGATAGTCCTTAATTAACAATGACTGTACAATAATCTTTATATAATCCATAGTTTTATTTTTTGCATCCTCATAACCGATAGTGCCTCTTAGTACCCTTATAAGCATTCCCTCAAATACTAAAAGAGTCAAATCATTTAGCTTGTCTGCATATATTGCGTCAATATAACCTTCATTAGCACAGTCCATAACTGTCGTCATACCTCTGTCATGAATATCACCTTTTAAAAGCATTGTTGATATTGTGTCATGATGAATACCTAAGTCCTCAGGAAATAGAGAATAAAATTCTGAAACATATACTTCTAAGTTTTTGGACAGCTTAGGGAAGAAAATGGCATTATATATATCTGGTTTTAAATAAGCATAATTACAAAAGCATTCCCACACTTTTAGAAATCTGTCCATAGCATTTTCTGCATTAGCTAGATAAAGATTAAGTGAAAGTGCATAATCCTTTATGTTTTTCATAGCTCCAAAGAAAATCAAATGATCTGAATTTTCAAAGTAGTTATATAAGGTTGCGCTATTATATCCAGCTCTTGTAGCTATGTTTCTAATTGTTACATTTTCTATTCCTATTTCATTAATTAATTCGTCTGCTGCATTAATAAAATGGTTTATCGTCAATTTTCTATGTTTTTCACTCATTTTAAATTTCCACCACTGTATAGTTTGTATTGATAATATCATACTTTATAAATTATAGCAAAGTTTTGATATAAAAGAATTTTATAATAATTACAAAAATGTAAACAATATTTCATAAAATCGTTTGCATTGTAATCTCGAATGTGATAGTATAAAAAATAACAAATATAATCTTGATTATGAATGTTAAATAAATAACGAAATAATCAATGTTATAAAAAAAGGAGGAAGGAAGATGAAATTAGAAATTGGTAATTTCCTTGTTAAAGATGTTATCTTTGGAGAAATGACTATGTATGATAGTGGAATTCTATCTATCAACAAGGAAGAGGCAATAGCGTTCATCAAAGAAGATGAGCATATTACTGAAGTGGACATTATTATTGCAAAGCCTGGTGAAAATACACGCATAGTGCCGGTTAAAGAGGCAGTAGAGCCTAGAATTAGACCTGATGGGAGAGCTGTATTCCCGGGGGTTACTGGAGAGCTTGAAATGGCTGGTAGCGGTAGGGTTCATGCTCTTAAGGGTTGCAATATTTTAGGTGTTGGAATGCACTATGGAAGCTTTGGAGACGGCTTAATAGATATGGGTGGGGATGGTGCAAAATATACATTGTTCTCACAACTTATAAATATTTGCATAGTTGCTGATACAGATGAAGAGTTTGAAAGATTTGAACAACAAAAGAAGAATACTGCAATAAGGATGGCATCTCACAAATTTGCAGAATATCTTGGCGCAACCGTAAAAAATATGGAACCTGAAGTAATTGAGACATATGAGCTTGAACCTGTCACAAAGAGAGATGAAAATGTAAATAAACTTCCTTCAGTTGTGTTAGTTATGCAGCCACAGTCGCAAATGGAAGAGCTAGGCTATAATGATTTGGTTTATGGATGGGATATGAATAAGTATGTACCATCATTTATGAATCCAAATGAAGTTTTAGACGGAGCATTAATTTCCGGAAGCTTTATGCCTTCTTCGTCAAAGTGGGCGACATATGATTTTCAGAATTTTCCTACAATAAAAGAGCTTTATAAGGAACACGGAAAGAGTATTAATTTCCTTGGTGTTATCATGTCAAACCTCAATGTTTCTTTAGAGCAAAAGAAGAGATCTGCTGTATTTGTAGCACAAATGGCCAAATCATTAGGTGCAGATGGAGCAATAGTTACTGAAGAGGGATATGGAAATCCCGATGCAGATTATATTCTATGCTTGGCAGCATTGGAGGATGTGGGAGTAAAAACAGTTGGAATTAGTAATGAATGTACAGGAAGAGATGGTGCTTCACAGCCTTTAGTGACTCTTGACGTAAAAGCAAATGCATTGGTATCTACTGGAAATGTTTCTCAGCTTATCGAACTTCC
>JARBUB010000298.1 GCA_029239905.1 Clostridia bacterium | reverse complement strand
GCTTTTCCCTTTGCTAACTCATCAATCAGCTTATCCAAATAGCGAATTTCTCGCATAGCTGGTTCTTCGATATCTTCCACGCGGACACCGCAGACCACACCTTTTATCAAAGCCCGTGAAGGATTCATTTGAGGAGCTTCGGCAAAGAAGGTCTCATAATCAATTTGTTTTTCCAGTTGTCCTACTAACTCTTCCTGGCTATATCCTGTCAACCAACGGATAATTTCATCGACTTCTGTTTTCGCACGTCCTTTTTTCTCCGCCTTCGCAACTAAAAGGGGATAGACTTTTGCGAAACTCATTGTATAGATATTATGTTTGGCCATGATACATCCTCGCTTATGTGATTTTCTTTATTGTATCACGAAAAATAGTAGCCTTCAAACGTGCCTCTATTTCTATTATTCATATTAAAATAATTCTTAAGTGCTGTACCTGGCACCAAAGTTTTATTTCTCTGCCTTTTTAAATATTCCTCCATGATAACAAATGTAAGTACTGGCATCGTAACTCAGTAGTTTTGAAATGTCTTTCTTTGCTTTTTCTAAATCCAATGTAAACTGGGGATTTGCAATGGCCAGCTGATTGCCTTCCAATGCAGCTGCATCGCCTGTTATAATAGTTTCTTTGTCCTTAAGATATAAGGATATATGCCCAGGTGTATGACCTGGGGTGCTGATAACTTCACAGCCTCCGCACCAATTCAAGACTTCACCTTCATACACTATCATATCAACCTTGGCTGGTTTTACACTTTTTAGTATATTGCAAAATGCTTCCCCAAATTTCTTCTGCTCCCCGCTTAAAGTGCTTTGAAAGGCCTCTGCTTGTTCTAAGCGTAAAGATTTCTTTTCCCCAGATATATAAGGCGCCTCAATGTCACTTGCAACAATTTGAATGTGCGGATATTTAACTTTAAAATCTGCCAAAGCCCCCATATGATCATGGTCATGATGGGTTATAAGTATTTTGGTCAATTGGCTGCAATCCAAACCTTCCGCTTTGATGGCAGCCTCAATTACAGGCATAAAACCTGTGAATCCGCAATCTACCAGTATCATTTCGTCATTATCCTTCAGAATAACAGGGTGAATCACATCCTCTGTATCACCAAAATTAAACTTTATGTTCAAGACAGTTATATCCTTCATGGCACACCTCCAAATTTAAAATACTCTAAGGAACTCTACACCATCAGATAATCTATTCATCATATTCTGAGTTGTTTCCTCATTCTACTATATATCCTTAGGGATATTTTAACATATAAGTATATAACTTATCAAAACCAGCTTGGATAGTTAGCCCTATAATAGCATTTCCACAAGTATAGGCACCGTAAGCACTGATAATAGGGTAGTCGCAACCACTATTACTGCTGCATAATCTTTATTTATATTAAATCTGTCTGCAAATATGGAAGTCATTGCAGCAGCAGGCATTGAAGCTAGAATAATTACACAATCCGAAACTATAGATTCATCTCTTATCAGTAATGAGATAAAATACAACACTGCCGGTATTATGATTAGTTTAACAACTATGCCATAATATATTGTCCAATCTTTCAAATGGTTCTTTATATCTATTTTATATAGCATAGCTCCTACCAATAACATGGATATTGGCCCGGTCATATTCCCTATTGCGCTTGCACTTGCCGAAATTAGACCTGGCAGCTCTAGACCAGACATCATCATCGCCATTCCCATATAAACAGCAATTAGCGATGGGTTCCGCAATGCTTTCAATATTTGCCTTATTAACTCATTCTTATCTGTATTCCCCTGAAAAAGCATTATGCCATAGGTCCATAGAAAAATTACAAAGAACATATTGAATATTGAGCCGTACATAACTGCCTCTGCCCCATATACAGAGTTTAATATTGGAAAACCAATGTAGCCAGTATTAGTAAATATATTTGCAAAATGCAGTATCATTTTTTTCTCATTTATGACTGGCAGTATAAGTATCTTAGAGACAATTGCAATTAGGATATATGCCGCAAAGCTATAGCAAAAGGTTTTTAGAATATTACTTTTAACACCTTCATCATAAGGGAAGCTAAAGGCTGTAATAATCATGCATGGCAGGGCTATTTCCAGAAGTATATCGGTTAGCCCCTTACTTGTGTGGCTATCTATGAACCCCTTCTTACTGCCATAAACGCCTGCCATCATTATTAAGAATAAAGAGATAACACTCTTCATAACAGTTGCCGTCTCCATCTCAGCACCTCCTAATTGCGTATTATCTATTTTATTCTAAGTCTTCCGTTTTGGTGCCTTCGCGAAATATATAGATGTTGGGGTAATCTACTTATAAAATGATTTTCTACATCATAACATGTATAAGTATAGGCTTCTCCATTATCAAGTGAAACATTAGTTCCAGATGCAGTAAATCAATTTTATAAAACGCACTCTGACATAATTAGTTTTTTACAGAATTTAACACGCTCTCTTGACAACTCATAATAATATGTTATTATATTATCGACAGACAGTCGGTCTATACAAGGAGATGCAAAGATGAGAGTTGTAAAAGAAGCCGAAGAACGCAGGAACGAAATACTTGACGCGGCAGATGAGCTTTTCAGTCAGAAGGGCTTTGACGGCGCAAGTACAAAGGATATTCTCGAAAAAGTTGGAATCGCGCGGGGAACGCTATATTATCACTTTAAGTCGAAGGAGGATATTATGGATGCGCTGATTGAGCGGTATAATGCACGTATTCTAGGCGCGGCGCAGGAAATTGCCGCAGATAAGAGCATACCCGTAAATGAGCGCATTATCCGCGTTGTAATAGCACTAAACATAAGCGGCGGAAGCGACAAGGAAATTATGGAGCATATTCACAAGCCGCAGAACGCGCTTATGCATCAGAAAATACAAAAGGTCATAATCAACGGCGTTACGCCCATACTGACGGGATTAATCCGCGAGGGCATAGAGCAGGGATTGTTCAGCACGCCATTCCCTTATGAATGCATGGAGATGAGAAGTCTTATGTACGTTATGCAGATGTTTGGCAGCGAAAATGGAGGTGACTTATGTATTACAGAATAATTCTTAAAGACTTTTTAAAGAGCAAAGCGATTACACTGACAACAATGATTTTTGTCGCTGCCGCGGCTATGCTTGTTTCACTCTCAGTGATACTCGCTATAAACCTGACTGGCTCAATAGATACGCTTATGACACAAGCTAGAACTCCACATTTTATGCAAATGCATTCTGGCGAAATAGATATTGCCCGACTTACAGCTTTTTCAAATCAAAATAGCGATGTGGAAGAATTTCAGGTGGTTGAATTTCTCAACATGGATGGTGCACAGATTATTTTGGGGGATAATTCCCTTGCAGATAGTGTGCAGGATAACGGTTTCTCTATACAAAACAAAAAATTTGATTATGTTCTCGATCTTGACGGAAATATCATTAACGTATCCGATGGTGAGCTTTATGTTCCAATAAGCTATATGAAAGACAACACCACAAAAGTCGGTGACAAGGCAGTAATAAGAGGAAAGGAATTTACTGTTGCAGGATTTCTCAGAGATTCGCTGATGAATTCCTCACTATCTGCATCAAAGAGATTTCTTGCCAGCGAAAATGATTTCAAGGAATTAAAAAACCTTGGGGGTATAGAGTATCTTATTGAATTCAGATTAAAAGATATGTCAACACTGGGGGCATTTGGGACTGCCTATGCTTCTGCAGGACTTGAAGCGAACGGACCGACAGTTACATATACCCTTTTCAAAATGATGAATGCAATTTCAGACGGAATGATGATTGGAGTCATACTGATTGTAAGTGCACTTGTGGTTGCAATCGCATTTATGTGCATACGTTTTACACTGCTTGCAAAAATCGAAGACGAATACCGAGAAATTGGCGTTATGAAAGCTATTGGGCTAAGAGTTTCCGATATAAAAAAGATTTATCTTGCCAAATATGCAGTGATTGCGGCGATAGGCAGTGTTCTCGGTTTTGTGCTTTCAATTATATTCAAAGGTATGCTTCTTGAAAATATAAGACTTTATATGGGCGAAAGTGAAAATTCCTC
>JARBUB010000297.1 GCA_029239905.1 Clostridia bacterium | reverse complement strand
TTATTCTTTGATGATGATGGCAAAGCTTATTATATTGGTACCAGACCAGCGCCAGAAGGTGAAAAATATTCTGGTAACTGGGAAGCATGGCTTCAAGAATTGGATCTTAACACAATGAAGCTAGTTGGAGACTCTTTTGGATTATGGAGAGGAGCTTTGAGGGATGTAATTTGGCCTGAAGGTCCCCATATATATAAAATTAATGGAACTTATTATCTTATGATTGCTGAGGGAGGTACAGGTCCTGATCATGCAGTTTCAATAGCACGAAGTAATTCCATTACAGGACCCTACATTGGAAATCCTGGCAATCCAATACTTACTCACAGACATCTAGGCAGACAATATCCTGTTGTAAATGTTGGACATTGTGACATGGTGGAAACTCAAAATGGTGAATGGTGGTCAGTAGGCTTGGCATCACGTATTTATGGAGGTTATTATAGAAATCTCGGAAGAGAAACTTACTTGTTTCCGCTTATTTGGGAAAATGGTTGGCCAATAATGTGCCCAGGAGTTGGTAAGCTGGAAATGTCCTATCCTGTACCTAATTTGCCAGAAAACAGGTCACTTATTCCGTCAAGCTGTGACAACTTTGATAATGAAAAATTGGATTTCAAATGGAATTTTTTGCGTACACCTAGAGAAGAATTTTATAGTCTTTCAGAGAAACCTGGTTATTTAAGCTTAAAGCTTAGACCGCAAAGAATAACTGAGCTAAGTAATCCAAGCTTTGTTGGCAGGAGACAACAGCATATAGATTTTTCAGCTTCTACTCTAATGGAGTTTACACCAATTAATGAAAATGAAGCAGCAGGTATTGTGTTACTGCAAAGTAATGAGTTTAATTTCAGCTTTGTCTATACAAAAAAAGGTGAAATTAATGTTATTAGATTAATAAAATGCGCCGCAGGAAAAGAAGAAATTTTAAAGGAGCTTCCAGTATATGCATCAAAATTGCATTTAAAGGTTGAGGCGATTGGACAAGATTACAGCTTCTATTTTGGAGAAAGCTCAGCAGAATATAAAACACTCATTGAAAATGTGGATGGAAGAATTTTAAGTACTGATGTTGCCGGCGGTTTTGTTGGTACCGAATTAGGTCTATATGCAACTTCTAATGGTACAAATAGTACTAATATAGCAGCTTTTGACTGGTTTGAATATATAGGATTATAAAATGTTAAGTTATAGCTTTCATAAGATACACATTAAGGAGGTTTTGATATGACAAAAAAAATTGATATACCTGTTTCCGGGATACCTTTTAAAAATAATGCAACCTTTTGCGTAGGTACCGGAAGAATGGGACTTGCACTTCAAAAGGAATATACAGAACATTTGAAAATAGTTCAAGAGGCAGTACATTTTCGTTATATACGCGGTCACGGACTATTTTGCGATGATATGGGAATATACCGTGAATATACTATGGATGGAAAAACATCTATTTTTTATAACTTTACTTATCTTGACCGTGTTATGGACTCTTACCTAGAGAATGGTATTAGACCTTTTCTTGAATTAGGGTTTATGCCAGAAAAATTGAAGAGCGGAGAACAAACTATATTCTATTGGAAGGGAAATGTAACTCCTCCAAGCTCTTATGAAAAATGGGCAGATTTAGTAACATCTACATTAAATCACCTCATTGAAAGGTATGGGAGAGAAGAAGTAATAAATTGGCCAGTGGAGGTTTGGAATGAACCTAACATAGGCTTCTGGGCTGGTAGTATGGAGGAATACTTTAAACTGTATGAGTATTCAGCTGCAGCTGTAAAAAGGGCAGATCCACGCATACAAGTAGGAGGACCTGCAATCTGCGGTGTTGATACTGAACGTTGGTTAAGGTCATTTTTTGAACATTGCATAAAGAATAAACTCCCATTAGATTTTATTACTCGTCACTGCTATACTGCCAAAGAGACCACTACAAGAGGACATTATGTTTATCATGTTATGCACGAGCCAACCTTTATGATTGAGGAACTTAAGGAAACTCGTAAAATCATGTCTGATTATCCTGATATTGCAAATATGCCTTTACATATAACGGAATTTAATAGTTCCTATGTCCCTGTATGTCCTGTACATGATACAGACTTCAATGCTGCATTTATAGCACGAATACTGAGTGAAGCTGGGGAGTATGCAGATTCGTATTCCTATTGGACTTTCAGTGATGTATTTGAAGAAGCAGATGTTCCAAAATCGGTTTTTCATGGAGGGTTTGGATTGGTAGCCTTGAACTCCATAAAGAAACCAACCTTCTATGCCTTTGAGTTCTTCTCTAAAGCTGGTAAAGAATTACTTTACCGCGATGATAATTTGATTGTCACAAAAGATGCTGATAGATATGTAATTATTGCTTGGAACTGGCATGATATGAGGGATAATAAGTCATCAGCAGACGAAAAATATATCCTTTCATTACCAAGCATAGGTAAGCAAGCTTTCCTTGTTAAAAAGAGCATTGGGGGGGGCTATGGAAATGCAATGCAAACTTGGAGCAACATGGGAAAACCACGAAGTCTTGATAAGGAACAAATAAAGATACTACAAGCTGCTGCTGAGCCGCTTCAAACTGATGAAAAATTATTTGAGCAAAACGGTACATATGAAATAGAACTAACAGTATCATGTAACCATTTATGCATGTTAGAAATAAATTCTGTTAGTGATAAGACAGAAAGTTATCTTGGCTATGAGGCAGTAGAGTTTTATGGATTAAAATAGAAACATATAATTCCAAAAGCTTATGAATCAAAATTAATTAGTATTGAGGTGAGAGGCTATGTTAAAAGGTGCATTTCATACAGGGAAATATACAAATCTTTTTGCAGAGATAGGTATTTCGCAAGATAGGATAGATGAAAGAATTAAAGATACTTTTAATACGATATTCTTTGACCCGGAAGAAAAAATATATTTTGAAATGGGTAAGGATATGGGATATATGCTTGACACAGGAAATAATGATGCTCGTACTGAGGGCATGAGTTATGGAATGATGATGGCAGTACAAATGGATCGAAAGGATATATTTGATAGGTTATGGTTATTTTCTAAGACATACATGTATCAGAGAGCTGGAAAATATAAAGGTTATTTCGCATGGTCAGTACAAACTGATGGAACAAAAAATGCTGAAGGACCAGCACCTGATGGTGAAGAATACTTTGCAATGGCTCTGTTTTTTGCCAGCAGAAGATGGGGAGATAGCGA
>JARBUB010000051.1 GCA_029239905.1 Clostridia bacterium | reverse complement strand
AGCTTCTGGAAGTCTTGACCTTTACTAATTAAGTATAATCTTTTCTCAATCTCATTGGCTGACTTTGTTATAGTTAGAGCTGTCTGATTCATTGTTTGTTTACTTTGAGTAATCAAAGCAGTTGATTTGTCATCACGTTCTTGCTTATATGATAACAAAGTAGATACTGCATAATATTCTGCCGCAGCAAAAGCTGCTATTACTAAAAAAATAATTGCTGCTGGTATTATATATCTTCTTGATTTTATTTTGCGTTTTTCTTTATCTATGTCTGTCAATATATCCAACTCCTTAATATAAACTTATTATTTTATTCAACAAAATAATGAGAAATACCTCCTAAAAGCTGGTTGCAAACATTTCTTGTGTTATTTTGACTTAATATAAGAGGTTTAGTTCAAAACATTTTGGGCATGTAAAAACCCCTTAAGTAGTTGTACTACTTAAGGGGTAAAATATACATCAATTAAAGAATTGTGATATTTTCTGCTTGTGGTCCTTTAGGGCCATTTGTTACATCATAAGTAACTTTTTGACCTTCTTGAAGTGATTTATAACCCTCTGAATTTATTTGAGAAAAATGTGCAAATACATCTGTTCCATCTTCTCCTGTGATAAATCCAAATCCCTTTTCTCCGTTAAACCATTTAACTGTTCCATTCATAAACTTTTACCTCCAAAACATTATTTCTTAAACTCTTTGTGTTACTCAACAATAGAATTTACATATTAGTATACTATATTTTTAGTATTAAACGCAATATATATGTGTTCTATTATCTACCATTTATTTAAGCTATACTAATGATGCCACATTTTATCAAATAAAGCAAGTCATTTCATATAGTATAAATAAAACCATAATTAATATGTCACATTTTTATATTATTTATACTTTAATACTCTTAAATTGCCTTTATTGGATATCCAATACGCACATATTGTATATCGATAAATTAATATTGATTGTCAAATGACACAATGGTATAATATGGATGAAAGGGCTTTTAGAAGATTTTTAAATGAAAAAAAATCCTATATTACTCTACAAAAATAATTATTGAGGATAAAAGGGATGAATGAAAAAATACATAATATTATTTCTTATTGTCTCGTCGCTTTGATTAGCATACTGCTATATAGCTGGTTAAAAAATGCTGATAGTAATGTTGTGAGGATTCTATTGCTTCCCCACGCAAGATTGACAGAAATATATTACAATACTTCCTTGGTTTATGTGAATGAATTAGGCTATACATCTAAGAATGCTGCCTTTGCTATTGGGCGTGAATGTATGGGTGGAAATTTTATCATCATGATGTTTGGAATGACCTCTTGCGTATTTGTACAGCATTTCAAAGGGGTAAAAAAATTGCTTTGGCTTGCTGCAAGCCTTACGTTCAGCATTGTAATTGGTATTTTAGTAAGCTGCATCAGAATTATAGGCTCAGTTGCATTTGTAGCGCACGCAAAATTCGCACTGTTCCATTCGGGAATTGGTATCTCGTTATATTTTTTGACACTTATAACAAGCTATATAATTTTAAAAAAATTGTTTGGGAGTGAAAAAGGTGAAAAAAGTATTTAATCCCCTATTTATTATAGCTTTTGTTGTTCTGCCCCAAATTTTAGCTCTGGGCTATACTCCAGTGATATTCGGTCTTGAAAGCGTCAGATCATTAGCTATTCCAATCATAGTTATGCTGATTATCAGTTCTTTCTTTGCCATATATGCATTCAAAAGCCATAAACAAGAAGTTATCAGCACAAGGTTATATATAGCAATTTCTGCTATATACTCTGCATGTATTTTGTGGAGCATATTATATTACCCCGAATTTTCTAACTTGCGAAATTCCACCAGCCCTAAATTAATATTTATTGCAGCCTGCGTTATTTCAATCATCTACGCAATTCTTGGAATTTCATATAATACAACTGCTCCCGGAAAAACCTATGACGTGGTGAGATACGTTGTAGGAATAGTTTTTGTCCCCTTGACTTGGTTTCTAGCAATCAATCTAGCTAGTGGCGTCAATACCAATGCAATGGCGCTTATACTGATTATTGCTTCCATCTATGCCCTTATATTCTTTATTGCAAAGCTGCTGTTTATAGGCCGGCTACGCTTATCACCATTGTCTTCTGATAATAAGCCACATAATAGATATTATATTGCAGTATTTATAATAGGGCTGTGTTTACCTCTATGTGGGCTATTTGTTAATCAGACCTTTTCAAGCTTTGGCAGTGACAGCCCTTCAGCAGGATTATTCGGTGATTTCAGCCATCCTCTTTTCTACATAATCGCTGTACTAAATGGCGTATTGCTTCTTATCCCTCCTTTGAAAAATAAAGGACTGCGACTACTTCTGTTTTACCTTAAATCAGTGGGTTATGCTTATATACTTTACTTCTTCGCTGTCTTTCTTCCGGTTCTCCCTCTAGGATTTATAGGAATCATCCTTTACGGCCTGGGACTTCTTATTTTAGCACCACTTTTTGCTACAGCTTTGCAGGGATATCACTTGGCCAAGGAATGGGCTATACTATCAAAATCCTGGAGCAAGCTTCTGATTACCGGTGTCTTTTGCATTGGAATAGTAACCTTACCACTTTGTATGACCACTGTATTTTGGAACGACAGGGCAAACTTAGAGCTTGCTGTACAATATCTCGAGCCAAAAGATTTTCATAATACTAAAGCAATAAACATAAACCAATTAAGAAGAACTTTAAATAATATCAAAGGCAGTCTCCAAGTTACAAGAGGAATGCTTGGCTTTTCAGACAGTAATATTCCAATCCTATCAGCATTATATAACGGCTTTATATTAGATGAAAAATTACTTTCTCTAGATAACGTACTAGCATTAGAGAACCTATTTCTTGACACAGGTCACAATCTAAGAGCCGAGAATGCTTCTAGCCCTGCGTTTGTAAATAACAGTGTTACTCTTTTGGACGCTGTCGGCGATACAAAATTCGATGATAAAATCGGAGTATACAGGTCATGGGTAAACTTAAAGCTGAAAAATCCCACCTTAGTAGGCAATAGTGGGTATATCTCTACCTTTAAACTGCCCGCAGGCGCCTATGTAAGTGATTACTATCTTGATGTTTTCGGCACGCGAAAGCCCGGCCTGCTGACAGATCGTCGCGCTGCTTTGTTTATTTATAATAAAATTGTGAATACAAAACGAGACCCGGGATTACTTCATTATATAGGACGGAACACCTTGGAGCTCAGAGTTTTTCCCTTTGCAGCAAATGAGGAAAGAGAAACTGGCTTTGAAATTATCCACAGTCAAAAATTTGACTTTACTATAGGCAGCAAGAAAATATCCCTCACCGGTGATGATGAGCAGAAGGAAGTAAAAGTGGAGGGTGCGCTTTTGTTGCCTGCCCCACAAAAGGCTTCATTAAAGTCTGTTGTGCGGAACCCAAAGTATCATTTTATAATAGATAATTCAAAGAACAGCAATGTGCCATGGCATATAGATCAGGTTTTGGCATATGCAAAAGCAAATCATATAGAGAGTGCGGAAGTGATTTTCACTTCATACAAGCTTCAAGGGCATACCCTTTCTGATATTACACAGGCAAAATATATAACTGAAGGCGGTTTTAATCTAAATATGGCCGTCAATAAAATTCTGAGCAGCGAGGATCCAAATATGTTTCCTATTATAATCGCAGTATCAGATAATATGCCTGCGGCGGTACTCCCGAGAAACATTCATCCCTTAGCTGCTAAGTTTCCGGAAAGTTCATATTATTATGCCTTGAACCATAACCTTACGATTACCCCCTATTCTTATGAGGATAATAGACCTTTGCAAATAGAAACCAAGCCAATTATAACGCCTGCTTTAGACTATAATGGAACTTATGTTTCTGATAACAATAAAAACGAATTAGTATTAATGGGAGACTCTACTGGCAAATCAGATTTTACCGGCAATCAATATGAAGATGCCGTATTATTAGATGCCTTAGTACAAAAGGAATTGTTGGCAGGCAAATCCGATTCTGTGGAGCTTCTTCGCGCAAGCTTTAGAGCAAAGATATTAACTCCTCAAACCGCTTTTATTGTTGTAGAAACTCAGGAGCAGGAAAAAGAGTTGCTAGATTTGCAGGAGAGGATTCTGAATAATAACGAAGCAGTTCCGACAGTTACACTTGATGAACCGTCCATCGCATTATGCGTAGCGGTTTTTCTATTATTAATGTTGGTAATTAAATTGAAAACAACGAAGAACCTGCTTAAGGGTTAAATGCTTCTTCTAGGGCATTCCCTTAAACCTGATTCTTCGCTGCTTTTTATTCTTAGTCATTTCCTTTAGGTACTACATGTCGATAGGGCACCGGCGATTCTAAAACGATGGTTGTATTAATATCTCCATAAGGCATTAGCCGGTCTATTAATAGCTTCATATTGCTCATATCTTTCACTGCAGCTTTAATAAAATATGAGGTGTTTCCTGTTACGCGATGGCACTCTAATACATCCTGATCTTCTTTAATCATAATCTCAAACTCATTGTTAGACACTTTAAGTGAGCTTAACTGGATAAATAAGATTGTAGCTCTGTCAATTGCAGGAAGTGAAACCCTCGCAGTAAATTCTTCGATAATACCTTTTTCCTGCAGGCGAAGTATTCTCTCAGTAATACTCGGTCTGCTTAGTGCTATCTTTTTTGATAATTCGCTTATCGTTATTCTGGCATTTTCCTGAAGAATTTTAAGTAAATCTATGTCTAATTTATCCACATCATAGCCTCCTTCAAAATGAAGTAATTTTATCCCTTTTTTATTCACAATTAATGTTAACGGTGTACTTTTCCTTCATTTCTTTATATTAATTAATTTTTATATATTATATCATTAAAATAGGGATATTAAAATTATGGATTATAAAGTATAAATAGGAGGTAATCTTATGTTTTCGAAAGAAATAGTTAAGAATCTAAATAACTCATCATGGATAAGATTAATGTTTGAAGAAGGTACAAGACTTGCTGCAATATATGGTGCAGAAAATGTTTATGATTATAGCATTGGAAATCCTTATGCAGAACCTCCAGCAGAGGTTATAGAATCACTTAAGAAACATGTGTTAAGCGAAGAAAAAGGAACCCATAGATATATGAATAACGCAGGTTATCCTGATGTTCGAGCAAAAATAGCTAAGTCTCTAGAAAGAGACAGCAAGGTTACCCTTTCAGCTGATAATATCGTAATGACTGTTGGAGCTGCAGGAGCAATAAATGTTGTTCTAAAATCACTTCTAAATCCTTTAGAAGAAGTCATTGTGTTTGCTCCATATTTTGTTGAATATAATGCTTATGTTGAAAACAATGGTGGGCGAACAGTTGTTGTAAATCCTGACCCTTCAACCTTCGAACCAAATTTAGTAGACTTTGAGAAAAGTATTACTACAATGACAAAAGCGGTTATTATCAACAATCCTAATAATCCAACCGGAGTTGTATACAGTGAAGCAACACTTAAAAGCATAGATGAAATTATAACTAGAAAGCAAAAGGAGCTTGCAACAACAATATTTATTCTTTCAGATCAGCCTTATGCTAAGATTGTTTATGATAACATAAAAGTTCCAAATATGCTCTCTATGTTTAAAAACGCAATAGTAGTGGATTCCTTTAGCAAATCCTTAGGTCTTGCTGGTGAAAGAATAGGATATATAGCAGCTAGCAGCCAAATTGATGATATAGATACTCTTATGAAAGCATTTGCCTTCTGCAATCGTACTTTGGGATTTGTAAATGCTCCAGGCTTGTTTCAGAAAGTTGTGGGAGATGCATTCGATGCCAAGGTAGATACTACGGGCTACGAAAAAAGAAGAAACTTCTTATATGAAAATCTAACAAGAATGGGATTCGAGTGTGTAAAGCCACAGGGAGCTTTCTATCTCTTCCCAAAAGCATTAATAGATGATGATGTGGAATTCGTTAAGAGAGCTATGAAATATAACTTGCTGCTTGTTCCAGGTCGCGGCTTTGGGTATCCTGGGTACTTCAGAATGTCCTACTGTGTGAAATTTGATATGATTGAAAGATCTATGGCAGCTTTTGAAAAGTTGGTTGCAGAGTTTAAATAGCATATGAATAAGTAAATTTTATGAAAGGGAATTGGATGAAACCAATTCCCTTTCATAAACCCTCTCTAACCAAGGGCATACTCATGCATCTTGGGCCTCCGCGGCCTCTAGATAGTTCATAGGATTCAAACTCAAGCACTTCAATATGATTTCTTCTTAAGGCTTTATTTGTAACATGGTTGCGGTTGTAACAAGCAACTTTTCCCGGTGAAACAGCAAGAGTGTTGCTTCCATCACTCCACTGCTCTCTACTGGATGCAATACGGTCACCATCTCCGCATCTTATCAGATTTACTGCTGATAGATTTAGATGTTCCTTCAATACAGTAGATAGATTTTCATGTTCATACTTTATGTTAAGCTCATCATTCTTTCCTTTAGAAATGCTATATACATCCAGGGGATCTTCAATTCCAGGGTATATAGTAAACTGATCATGATCAACCATCGTGAACACCGTGTCTAAGTGCATATACGCCCTTGTCTTAGGTATATCAAAGGCTAACACTGTTTCAAAGCTTTGCTCTGAGCTCAAAAGATTATGGGCTAATTTTTCTATAGCGACGGGATCAGTCCTAGCACTAATTCCTATAGCCAAAACCTTGTCAGATAGAACCAAAATGTCTCCACCCTCTATTGGATGCGTCTTATCTCTGTTGTACCATCTTGGTATATTTTTGAATCTAGGATGGTAATCAAAAATATATTTTGCAAATATAGTTTCCCTATTTCGGGTTTCATTTGCCATAACATTTAAAGAAATCCCGCTTCCGATAGATGCAAAAGGATCTCTTTGAAAATACATATTTGGAATTGGATCAAGGTAGAAGGGGTAAGGATTTTTAACCATATCACCCAGAGACTTGGGTTTAATATGCTTAAGCTCTTCTTTTCTAACCCCTGCTATGCACTTTTCTATAAGCTCTTTAGAAGAATATTGTCCGAAAAACTCCATAATGGCTTCCTTTAGTCCCTGTGTATTTGCCTTTCCTTCTTTTATAAATTCCCCCAAAAATTCATCCCTTATCTTTTGATCCTCCAAAACATCTGCCATTAAATCAGTTAAATAAACGACTTCTACTCCTTCACTTCTCAGGATATCAGCAAATTGATTATGCTCTCTGCGCGCCTGCTCCAAATATGCAATTTCATCAAATAAAAGTCTGCGTAGATAATCTGGTACTATGTTTTCTACTTCTTCTCCAGGACAATGAAGAAGAACAGATTTTAATTTTCCTATTTCACTATAGACAGATATACTTTGGCTTGAAGGCATACTATTCATCCTTTCCATGTGTACTCCATATGTTTGTTCAAAACATATCTAATCAATAGTTTTTTCCTATTAAACCTTCATTATCCCTAAATTTTAAAAAACAAAATAGGGATCAGGTTTGAATAATTCGCACCTAATCCCTATTTGCAATTTTCTATAGTAATATTATCTACAGCTTGCTGTCATCAATTGAATCTAACCAAGCCTCTATATCTCCAATAACTGATTTAACACATCCATCTTCAAAAGGAGATTTTAAGTTTGCTATTTTCACTAGCTTAAGGAAGGGCTTACTGCCACCTTCTTTACAAAGTGCAACATAGTCATCCCACGCCTTTTTCTCGCCACTATTGGCTCTCTTCCAGAATTGCAGAGCACATATTTGAGCTAAGGTATAATCTATGTAGTAAAAAGGATCTTCAAATATATGGCCTTGCTGATGCCAGAAGCCTCCCCTTTCCAAATAATCATTTTCCTCATAGGTTCTATGTGGAAGGTACTTCTTCTCTATGTCTCTCCATGCTTTTTTTCTCTCCGCTGGAGTTGCATCCGGGTTTTCATAAACAAAGTGCTGAAATTCATCTACTGTAACACCGTAAGGTATAAACAGCAGTGCTCCTCCAAGATGACTGAACTTATATTTATCTACATCTTCTTTAAAGAACAGCTCCATCCAAGGCCAAGTGAAAAATTCCATGCTCATAGAATGAATTTCGCATGCTTCATTAGTTGGAAAGCCATATTCAGGCACTTCATATGAACGGCTTGAATATACTTGGAATGCGTGCCCTGCTTCATGCGTCAATACGTCAATGTCCCCAGCTGTTCCATTGAAGTTTGAAAATATATATGGAGATTTGTATTTACTTATATAGGTGCAATATCCGCCTCCGGCTTTGCCCTTTTTACTGACCAAATCCATTAACTCATTATCAAACATAAAGTTAAAGAACTCTTTGGTTTCGTCAGATAACTCAGCATACATCCTCTTGCCATTTTCAACAATCCACTCAGGATTGCCCTTTGGCGCAGCATTACCAGTCTTATAGCTAAACTTGTCGTCATAATATGTAAGCTTATCTACTCCGATCCTCTTCCTTTGCTGCTCTTTTAACTTCGTTGCTACAGGAACGATATGCTCTTGAACCTGTTTTCTAAAGTTAGCTACCATTTCAGCATTATAATCAATACGGTTCATTCTTGTATAGCCTAGCTGTACAAAGTTTTCATATCCTAATTTTCTTGCTATCTTTGTTCTTATTTTTACTAAATCATCATAAATCTGATCAAGCTTCTCTTCATTTTCTACAAAAAACTGATACTTTGCTTCATTGGCTCTCTTCCTCATATCCCTATCTGTAGAAAGCTGAAAAGGAACCAGTTGGGATAGAGTTCTCTCTTCACCTTCAAAGTTAATTTGTGCTGAAGCTATTAGCTTTGTATATTCACTAGATAGCCTGTTTTCCATCTGCAAATCCTCTATTATATCAGGCTCAAAGGTCTTAAGTGCAAACTCGGCTAAACTGAAGAGCTGCTTATCCCATTTCTGCTCCAACTCGACTCTAAATTTTGAGTTGACCAATGCATGATAGTATTTTGAGATAATTCCTTGATAAATTGGCTGTGCTTCATCAAAGAAATCCTGTTCTTTTTGATAATATTCATTATTTGTATCAATGGTATGTCTTATTCCGGCTATTTCACGCATGGACTCACATTGACTTCTTAGGTTATTGATGGCTTCCATTGCCTTGTCTTGTTCCTCAAAGCTTTGGGCGGCTGAAAAATTCTGCAGCAAATTATTAAATTGCTGCTCCATATCCTCCATATTAGGCCTTTGATAATTAAAATCACTAAATTTCATAGAGACCCTCCTCATTATGCTTTTATAAGTTTAATTTATTCTTTGTTCTATACTTTTACCATATATTCCTTTCTTAAATAAAAAGTTTATTGCTGCGCTTTCTTTATCTTATCCAGCAAATCTTCCACGAAATCTGGCTTATCCATGATGGGCCTTGCAATAGCAATAAAGTCTACCTCCCTCTTTTCTACCATATCTGCAGCAATTTTAATGTCCCATAATTCCCCTGCACCAATAACGGGAATATTCACATGTCCTTTTACAATTCTAAGCATGTTTCGAAGCATCGCCGGGCCAGGTAAATTCAGTGGCGGAACCAGACCAGTAGATATATCGAGTATATCAATACCAACCATTTCAAGCTTCTCAGCCACGAAGCAGCCCTCTTCTAGCGTAAGCCCTCCCGGCAGAAGATCATCTAACCCTAATCGTACTAGCAGGAGCTGCTCATCTCCAATTGCCGCACGTACTGCTGTGGCTATCTCCATCAGCAGACGGCATCTATTTTCCAAATTTCCGCCGTATTCATCTGTCCTCAGATTTGTAATAGGCGACAAAAACTGTGATAATAAAAACCCGTGGCAGTTGTGAATTTCCACTCCATCAAAACCAGCTTTCTTAGTACGTAAAGCGGCTTCAGCAAAATCTTCTCTTAGCTTATGAATCTCATCTTTTGTCATTGCTTTTGGCATAGCGCGGCCGAAAACTGGATGGATGACTGCAGAAGGTGCAACTGCCTCCATTTTTGTTATCGATGCATCTGCAGCGCTTCCTGCATGGTTAATTTGAAGTACTGCGACTTGGTTATTATCATGTATAACTGCTGCCAGCCTAGACAATCCCTCTATGCACTCGTTCCGGTCAACAAAAATCAACTTTTCCCTATATTGGCCTGCAGGTGAAATAGCAGCTTGCTCTACAACAATTAGAGAAGAACCTCTGCGACTTTTATAAATTGACAATAGCTCCTCCGTAATCAATCCATCATCGGTTGCCTTTGATATATCAAAGGGTGCACATACATATCGATTATTAAAGGTGAAGCCTTTCACGGTTTGTTTATCTAGTAAAACAGTGCTTCCTTTCATTGATATTCACCATCTTTCATTTATATATTCTTTGTTATTATGTAATATAATCCAGTTGATTAGTCTAATGCTTAAAAAAAATTCAAATAAAAAAACACTTACTTATTAGGTAAGTGTTAAATCATTTTTAGTAAGCGAAAGACCTATGAGACATAGTCCCTTCTAGTCTCTCCCAGAACTCTTCTTCGCTCTGCCTTTTTTGGGCCATTGTCTTTCAGCAGGCTTTTTTCCAGCTCTCCTTGTATCAGGCTTTGGACCAGATCTTTCATTTGAAGCTCTATGAGGTATATTTGCAAGGGCTCTATTGTGTTCTAATACCACATTCATCAGAGGATACGGATGATCCTTGACTATTTCTATTTTCTTAGCGATAAGTTTTTCAATATCTGTGAGGAATTCTTTTTCTTCATTATCACAGAAGGAAATCGCGACTCCTCCGAAGCCTGCTCTACCAGTACGACCAATTCTATGTACGTAAGTTTCCGGTATATTAGGCAAGTCAAAATTAATTACATGGGACAATTCGTCTACGTCAATACCTCTCGCTGCTACATCCGTTGCCACCAAAACTCTTATTTCCCTATTTTTAAAGCTAGTTAAAGCCGCTTGTCTCGCATTCTGTGATTTATCTCCATGAATAGCTTTAGATTTTATACCTTCTCTTTCAAGTGCTTTGGCAACCTTATCTGCTCTTCGCTTTGTTCTCGTAAATACCAAAGCAGAAACGATCTCTTTGTTTTTCAATAGGTGAGTCAGTAATTCTACCTTATCTACTCCGTCAACATAATATACCAGCTGTTCAATACGCTCTACGGTGGAAGAGGTAGCTTCCACTTCAATTTTTACAGGGTTTGTCAATATAGAATTTACTAGCTCTGAAACTCCTTGGGGCATGGTTGCCGAAAATAACAAACTTTGCTTTTTCGTAGGCAGCTGAGCTATTATCCTTTTTACATCATGAACCATTCCCATATCCAGCATGCGATCTGCTTCATCGAGAACGAACATTTCTACATGGTGTATGTCAACGTATCTTTGACCAATCAAATCCAGTAGTCTGCCTGGCGTAGCAACAAGAATATCAACCCCTCGTCTTAATGCAGCAGTTTGACTTCCTTGTGATACTCCACCGTAAATGACTGTAGTCTGAAGACTTAAATATTGTCCATAGGCTTCGAAGCTCTCTCCAATTTGGATTGCCAATTCACGAGTGGGTGCTAATATCAAGGCTCTTATCTGACGAGCATCTCTTACAATTTCTTTGTTGCGAGCAAGAATCTGCAATATGGGAATCGCAAAAGCAGCTGTTTTGCCTGTTCCGGTTTGAGCACTCCCAATAATATCTCGTCCAGCAAGTATTGATGGAATAGCTCTTGCCTGTATAGGCGTAGGCTTTTCGTATTCCTCGGTTTTTAGTGCCTTCTGAATAGGCGCAATTAAGTTTAAATCTTTAAATAACAATTTTTTTCTCCTTTAAAACAGATGCTAAATTTCCTTAATGCATCACTAGTTTCTCCATTTTTATTTTAATTATTGTCTTCTGAGGGTAATTTATCTGCCCTCAAGTTGGTCATTCTATATACTACCATACGATATGTTTCCTTGTTAAAATACCCTTCATCATTAACTCTATTTATCTCAACAAAATTGCATTCTTCTGAAAGTCTTATTGATTTAAGATTGTTTTCTTCGCATTTGAGAATAATTCCCTTAACCCCGCAACGTCAAAACCAAATCTACCTACCGGCAATAATACTTCTTTTCTTAAGCCCAGTACTTGACAGTCAGGGCTAATCTGATACATTTTGCTTATAGCTTTTATAAAATGAATAACAACCTAACCAACATTATATCATATACCCGGTTTTTTGACCCAATCTTTAGCAGAAGGTCTAATCCTCTCACCTTCTTCATGATATCCAGTATAGATTATGCATTCATTATAGGATAAAATGAATATAAAGTTATTGATTACATAAATCAGGAGTTTAACAAAAATCCAATATAAAGGGGGCATCAATATGCATAAACCAATTGCAGTCGTACTAATATTTTGTTTAATAATCTCAGGTCTATTCATTCCGGAAACAGTATTTGCTGAACCTATTCTTCCAAGCAGGTTAATGTCCCTAGGTTCTCAGGGCCTAGATGTGAAACTAGTTCAAGAATCTTTAAACCAATTGGGATATTCCCTAGAGGCAGATGGAATTTATGGTCCTTTAACCAAACAAGCAGTATTAGATTTTCAAAGGAAGTATGCTGAACTATCAAAGGATGGGGTATACGGTCCAAGCACAAGAGGCTCTCTGCTCATAGCATTGACATTAGCTGAAAACCCTGATATACAGAGTGGACAAGCCCAATCTGAAGACAATGTTAATGATAATCTAAATGAAGATAAAGCATTAACAGATAGCGCAAAAATAAAGGGCTTAACAGATACAGCTTCTCAGTATTATGTTGGAGCTAACCGAAGCAAGCTAAATAGATTCACTGGAGTTAATCCCATTACTAGAGTATGGAATACTGAACTTCCAGTGCAGTTAAAAGAAAATATACAATATAACCAATATTCAATAGCCTATGACTACTTTTTGGTACTCTCTAACACATTAAACGTACGGGAGCAGCCTACATCAGAATCTAAGATTGTTAAAAAGATGCAGTACTACGACAAAGTCAACCTGATTCAAGAAGTCAAAGGACAATACCTTTCAAGCTATGCTTCAGACAGCTGGTATCGTATATTCTGGCATGAAAAGGATGAGGTAAAATTCGGCTTTGTATTTTCTAAACTAGGAGAGCCCAGGTCCTTTCGATTCAGCAACATGCTAGATCAAATAAGTATTCTTCAGAAAACAATTGAAGAAAATAAAGTCGGCCATATTTCCAACTATAAAAACATCAATGGTTACCCTTTGGCTTATAAGGGAGGCAGTGTAGATGCCTATGGTAATGATAGAAGCCAAAGTGCTCCAGGCTACACTGATGTGAATAAAACAGACTTTAGATATTTCCCCGATGGAATGTTTGTATCCATCCTAGAGGAGCTAGATGCTTATTATAAGATCTCCACTCCTGCTTTTGAAGGAGAATACTTTATACCTAAAAAGTATATTACATTTAAAAATGTTCCAAAGCAGCTAAAGAAGGCTGTTGTTGTTGATGAGTTGAACCAAAATGAAGGTGTATTTGAATTTGTAGAGGATCATTGGGAGTTAATATCCTACATTTATGCTACCACTGGAGTAAATAATAAATATAGCTTTGAAACACCAAAGGGACATTTTATGGCAGTAGAGAAAAAGCCATACTTCTTATATTTAGAAGACGGTACAACTAAGATTTCCGGATTTGCCCCCTATGCAGTAAGATTCTCCGGCGGCGGGTATATCCATGGAGTGCCTATAGACTTCAAGTTGGGGCAAAATCAGCTTAATACAAATCCCAGAGATCCTAAGAACTACGAAGAATATCTATTTACGATCGGGACAACCCCCAGATCCCATAAGTGTGTAA
>JARBUB010000296.1 GCA_029239905.1 Clostridia bacterium | reverse complement strand
CCTCCTCAGCGTCTGCTTGGGGATCTGTAATAATCGGTATCATACCATATTCCTTCATTTCATTGACAATATTGATGACTTTCGTATTTCGACTATCTTGGCAATTTTCTTTGAAGGTGAAGCCAAGAATTGCAACTTTAACATTTTTTATCGGTATATCAGCCAGAATAATTTTCTTTACTAAGTTTTCTACAACATATTTACCCATATCATCGTTTATTCTACGACCAGAAAGGATTATCTGTGAATGGTATCCTAGCTGTTCTGCTTTATAGGTCAAATAATAGGGGTCAACTCCAATACAATGACCACCTACAAGTCCCGGGGAAAAATTAAGAAAATTCCATTTTGTTCGAGCTGCGCTAAGTACCTCCATTGTGTCAATTCCCATTTTATTGAATATAATTGAGAGCTCATTCATGAAGGCAATGTTAATATCTCGTTGTGAGTTTTCAATTACTTTTGCAGCTTCTGCAACCTTGATGCTAGCAGCTCTGTATACACCTGCTTCAACAACTAATTCATAAACCTTTGCTATAATATCCAAGGTTTCTTCATCCATACCCGAAACCACTTTTATTATGCTATTAAGTCTATAATTCTTATCACCAGGGTTAATTCTCTCTGGGGAATAACCAACCTTAAAATCCAGACCACATTTTAATCCTGATTCCTTCTCGAGTATCGGTATACAAATCTCTTCCGTAACACCGGGATAAACTGTAGATTCATAGACTACTATAGAATCTTTTGTTAGATTTCTTCCTACAATATGACTTGCCGTTTCAACCGGTGTAAGATCCGGTGTATGATCGGCATTGACTGGGGTAGGTACCGCAACAATTAGAAATTTTGACTTTTTAAGTTCTCTTTCATTTGAAGTAAATTCTACTGTTGATGATGTAATCTCATCGTTTCCAACTTCTTTTGTTGGATCAATTCCTTTTTGATATAGATCTATTTTTGCTTTATTCACATCAAAGCCAATTACATTGGCCCATTTAGCAAATGCAACAGCGATTGGCAATCCAACATAGCCTAGACCAATCACAGATAATATTTCTTCTCTATTCACAATTTTTTCGTACAAATTCATTTATCAGCACCAGGCCTTTTCCTATATTGAAAACCTAATCCAATGGTCTCATAAATAAGTTTCACTTTTCTGCTTGCATAGCAGATTGATCAGCGATTTATTCCTATATGAAATTTGGTTTCCTATAGTTATACTATGATGGCAACTCTAAATAGTGATGATAAAAAACCTCAAAATAACAGATATTATTAGTCCACTATCAGACGCTAAATTTCCTTTTTCCCTTTGTCTTCCTATTCTTTACTTAATTTTTCTTTGTTTATTTTATTATATCCCAGCTTACAGGTGTTCCTTTTTTGATATCTTTGTTCGCTTTTTTCCCCAATACTTCCGTAATATATTTTGGCTTCAAACCATAACCGGGTCGAATAGATCTTACATTCACTTCCGTCAACAGTTCACCTGCCCTCACATCCGCTACAACAAAAAGAGATCGCCCTAAAAGTCTGCTGCTTTTCTTTTTTTCAGTCATCCTATAATCAACCTTACCAAGAGCTTTTTCTGCCTCCCTAACGGCATCTACCATCTGTTTAAATTCATGTGGTTCTAAGGAAAAACTAGAATCTGGGCCACCAATTGATTTATCTAAAATAAAATGTTTCTCTATAACTTTTGCTCCTAATGCGATTGAAACAATTGGGACTGTTATGCCTAGTGTATGATCAGACAACCCAACTTCGACTCCAAAGGTTACTTTCATGTTAGGTATCGTATTCAGGTTTGCATCTTCAATATTTGCAGGATATGAGGAGGTACATTTCAGCAAAATGATCTGATTATTACCCATTCTTTTGCATGCCTCTACAGCCTCTTCAATATCACTTAGAGAGGCTATACCAGTAGATATCATCATAGGTTTTCTTTTTGAAGCAACATATTCAATCAATGGAATATCCACAATTTCAAAGGATGCTATTTTATATACCGGCACATTTAATTCTTCTAAAAAATCTACTGCTGTTCTATCAAAAGGGGTAGAAAAAAAGAGTAATCCAATATAGTTTGCGTAATCCATCAGTTCCTTGTGCCATTCCCACGGAGTATATGCCTCACTATATAAATCATATAGGGTTCTTCCATCCCAAATTGTTCCGCTATTTAATTTGAAATACTCATTATCACAGTCAATCGTTAAGGTATCCGCTGTATATGTCTGTACTTTAACGGCATCTGCACCTGCTTCCTTAGCAGCTTTTATTGTTTTTTTAGCTATATCGATATCATGACCATGATTCGCAGATAATTCAGCAATAACAAATACCCTACTTCCAATCTCAAATTCGCTTATCTTCATACTAACCCCCATTCAGCTGCTTCGCAGCTGCTCAAAACCCGGAAGAACAAGGTGTGAGTGCCATTGCACGAACATCGCGGTTCTTCCCGTGTGAATTTGCTTTTAATTCACACTAGTGCTCGTCTCTGGATATATGTATTTTAATAGCTCCTGCTGTTTGTCCTCTAGGAAAAATCCTGCTTTTTTAAATAATTTATCGGAAGCAATGTTATTCTCAGAGACATATGCGATTATCACTTTTATTTCTTTTCTTTCTTGGAATAACTTATTAATACTTTCCAGCAATAATTGCCTGCTTAATCCTTTTCCCATAATCAAGTTCGAAAGACTTATACTCACTATAGCATTATCATTTTCTATTCTATAACGTATTTGGCCTAGAAAACGTTCGCTATGATCTGTAATAACATAGAAAACATTATCCCTATCCTGTAGGATATTAGTGAACCAGCGAACATGCTCCTCCCAAGTAATTCTCTCTTTATTCACTGAGTACTGTCTAACATAATCTTCATTAGACAGAGCAAAAACCCCTTCCATATCACCACTACTCACATTTCTCAAAAAAAGATGTTCCATAGTCATCCCCTTCTGGCTACTCATAGTCAAGAGATAGCAAGGCATCAATGATTCGTTTACTACCCTTACCATCCACTATATTCATGTAACGCTTACTCAAATCTTCCTCACAAGCCTGCTTCAACATCGTTTCAAACTCTGCCTCAAATTTTCCTATAAAATCTTCATCCTCGCAATCGAATATACTTATACTTGGAAAATGTTTCTTGATGCCATCAACATTAACCTTCTGATTATCTATGACTTTTATTGCTATAAAAGGTGTTTTTGTTGCTAATAA
>JARBUB010000295.1 GCA_029239905.1 Clostridia bacterium | reverse complement strand
TTGTCAGCTTGTTTGAGCCGGCAAATATATAAGTTCTGTCTATAACTGCCTCATGGGTAGTGGTATAATCTATGGCCACATTGTAGAGATTTAAGTAACTGTTTACTGCAGGATTTTCAAGATAAATAATTGAATTCCTGCTGGCGCTTCCGGATGCTCTATCAAAATCAGTTACCTTCAGGAACATTCCGGTACCAATGTCTGTGATGGCATCAAGCTTCTTAATATCCATGGCATAATTCCATGCATAGCCATTATGTACATATAATACTTCTTCAGAGGGCGTATTAATAACATATTTTGGTCTATATACAATACCTCCCATCTTACCGCTGAGGAACAATATACCGTTCTCCACCTTGGACATCGTAAACTTAATATTCTTATCTTTAAACTTAGAGTCGTTTACAACGATAAATTTCCCACCCGGCGTGTATGTTAAAGTATCATATCTGATAAATTTCCCTGCTTTCTCATAGCCACAGAGGTAAAGCTTACCGTTATAAGATTCCATTAAATTAAAGTTATGATAGGTAAACTTCTCAAAAATAGGTACTAAATCATCTTCCTTTAATTCATATAGTGCCTTCATATTAGAAGTATTAACAAGCAGCAGGAATATCCTGCCATTGCATATTCGGATATCATTGAATTCCAGACTGCTGACTTGTCTTGGTAATATATTATAGGGGATGTTCACCTTCAGCATATTTGTGCCATTATATACCAAGAAGCTTATATCCGTACCTTCCTGAGGCTTGGTCTTCATATACAGCCAATTGTCGCTGATATAATACTCCGTCATGGTTTTCTTTTTATCAATTTCTTTTACATTAAAGTACCGGATAATTGCGATCACTGTCGTATTTGTTAAGAATAATGCTGTCTTTGAAATTAACCTGCTGAGAGCTGTAGCAGTCATCCACAACGATGTTAAAGGCATATCCGTTATATCTTATGAGTTTATACTTCTTATTTGCATTATCATAACCGTAAAAAACACGGCTGCTGCCAAACTCATAGGTGCTAACGATATCAAAATTGTTGAAATTGATGTCAACAAAGCTTCCATTCTCGTATTTTACAAGCTTATTGTAACGATTGACCTTATCATAGACATAGCCTATAATATTGCCGCCATAGCTGTATAATTCATTGATGGTGATATCCTTGAAGTTCTGACTCAATAAAGCAGTAGTGTCTAAATAGTAGAAGTTATTGGCAGTTGTACTTTTGTTATAGAATGCAATTCGTCCAGTATTATAATCCTTGAACTTAGTTATATATATTGTTTTAGTCACTGCATCCGTCTGAATGGTATAGCCCAGTGCCTTGAAAAGCTCCTCTGTAGGCACCATCAGCTTGCCTTTGATATCCTTTGATGGCTTAGTGAATTTAACTACTTCTCCATTTAAGGTATAGGTCAAGTTCCCAGCCTTTATTACAAAACGCTGCTTGTCATTGAAGGCTGTTAATATCTTTGTCTTTGTATCATAATTCGCTGTATAGCCCAGCCAGGGCAATATCTTATCTATCTGAGAAAAGATTACATTTCCCTCTGCATAGGTTATTTCCCCAAACTGCTTTTTCAGAGTATATACGTAGAAATCCCTAGAACCAACAGTAAGCGAAATATCTGTAAAATCATCATAGACTATCTTAGGAGATAGTTCACCTGCTGTCACTATAGAAATGAAAATAGACTGGAGAAGTATTGATATACATAGAACTAGTAGTAATACCTTTTTCATATTCATATCCCTCTCTTTCAAATATTTTTTTCTCATCACAATATTTACCAAGTTTATAATTATTCAATTAGAATTTCCTTAATTATTTACAAAAAATATCTACTTTAATCCAACTTCCAGTTTCATTACAACATTTGTATTTAAGTAGCTCATATATCTTTATACAGATATTAGATTCGTTGTTTACAATTACACATTGGATTTGATCGGTTGAATATTAGGTTAATTTTTTTATCCAACATCTTTTCTTGTAATTTTATAAATAATAAGTTCGCATTAATGGTACTTTCTTATTATATTTGAGGTTTCATTACTTCTTTTTATTTACTATCTGTAAGTTCTTTTTGCATATTGCACTCATTTGAGTTATTTATATTTATTACCTGACTTAAGATATATTTCAACAAACACCTTCTAAAGTCCAGTCATTCCTTCACATAGTCGACTAAATAGTTTAAATCTTCTTTACTGATTTCTTATGATAAAAATAATTTTAATATAATTCATTCTCTATTCACCGCATCCAATCTCACTAAAATGGAAATTATTTTCTTGCATCCTATTCATAAATATTATATTTTCATAATAGTTGCGTGCATTATATGTAAGCAAACTTACCAAGCACACAAATGCCCAAATAGGGTTACTGTCCATAGACCCAAAATTTTAACCAATTCATCTAGTATTTGCTCTTCACAAAGCAAAACTTTATTTTTATTCATGTATTTGGTAAAATCAAACCAAATTTAAAGCTTTTATTAATTAGAGTATAAACGTCAAGCGAACTGCCAAAAAGAGTCAACCTAAAGATTGACTCTTTTTCTATTTTGTTCTTCATGTTAAAATCTTTGTCATCTGATATATAAACCATTTAACTTATACTATTTTATATATCATCAAAGCTATCAACGCCTCCTGTTGGATAAATAGCTGGTGGAGTAGTTAAGACAGATACACCGTTAGTTGAGTCCCAACCATATACAGCTCCTTCTGGAGAATCATCATAATCTGATAAGGCAGTTACTCCAAGAGCACTTGCAATCTCTGCGGGAGTTACTAAAGCATCAGTTATTTCTACATTTAATCTAGCCGCAACTGTTTCAGCTGCAGTTTGAATAGTTCTTAGATTTGCTATAACTGCTCCTTCGTTAGCTGTCTCTCTCATGCCCATAAACCTTGGGATAGCAATAACTGCCAAGATGGCTAAAATTGCAATAACCACAATCAGCTCAATTAGAGTGAAGCCCTTCGTGTTTTTTGTTCTCCTTTTAAATAATCCCATTTTTCTCATCCCTTCTTATAATTATTTATATGTGAAGCTTTCGCTTATCACCTATTTCATTATCGTATTGTTTTTACCATATCAAACATTGGTAGTGCTATTGATATCACTATTAAACCAACAATAACAGCCATGAAAACGATCATAGAAGGCTCTATTAAACCCATCATTTTCTTTATTGATTCATCCAGTTCCTCATCATAAAATGATGCTGTACGCTCTAATAGGTCATCTATGGAACCTGATTCTTCCCCAATATTTATCATATAGTAAACCATTGGGGGAAAAAGGTTCGTATTTTTTATAGGAATTGAAAGGTTGACTCCCTTCCTCACATCATCAATTGTACTTATTAGTGCCTTTTCTACAGGCTTATTGTTTACAACTTTAGCCACTGCTTCAAGAGCTTGTATCAAAGGAATCCCACTTACCATCAAAGTGGATAATGTACGAGTAAACCTTGAGGTATACATTTTCTGTATGGTTCCTTTTACAACAGGTATTCTCATTAACGCAGTATCAATAGCCATTTTTCCATCCTCAGTGCGAACTAACTTAGATATAAAATAGCTACATGCAACTATAATTCCTAATACTATGTACCAATATTTTCTTATAAATTCACTTATACTAATTAATCCCCTTGTCAGAGCTGGCACCTCTACTCCACTGCTGGTAAACATTGATATAAAAGTTGGTAATACAAACGTAAGTAGAAAAAATACTACTACTATTGTAATTACTGCAATAAATACTGGATAAACCAATGCCCCTTTAATCTTATTTCTAATATGGTTCTCCTTCTCAAAATGAACTGCCAGTCTACTCATAATAGTATCCAAATTTCCGCTGACTTCACCTGCTATCACCATATTGATAAGCAGTTCAGGAAATACATTACTTTCTTTATTCTCTGTCTGCAGCTTAAGGATATCCAAACAATTTATCAAGGTTACTCCTGCATTCAGCATGGTATATAGCTGTCGACAAAACAGGGCTATATCCTTTATTTTTATCCTTTTCATCTGTCCAATATCTAAATTCCTGCTTTGCTGTAAAGCTTCCACCAATACAGGAAATTGATTCTTGCTGCGCAGGTTCTTTATAATTTCTTCCTTGTTTTCACCACTTAAAACACCGGTCACAGTACTGCCGGTATTGGTAACCGCTTTGTATTTATAGGTCTGCATGAAGCCACCTCATTTCCTAGTTATTAATAAAAGCTGCTTCCTATGGTTTTTTCCATGTACTCTCTATCCACGCTATAATCCAGTGCCATTTCCTGTGTTACAATGCCGTTTTTATATAACTCAATTAATGAGCTATCCATGGTTTTCATGCCAAATTTTGTACCCGTCTGTATGACGGATTGTATTTGATGGCTATCCATGGTTTTCATGCCAAATTTTGTACCCGTCTGTATGACGGATTGTATTTGATGGGTCTTATTCTCCCTAATGAGATTTCTGATAGCAGGTGTTGCCGTCATTACCTCAAAGGCGGCCACCCTTCCCACTCCGTCAGCTGTTGGCAGAAGCTGCTGAGAAATAACGCCCTCCAGCTCTGAAGCCAGCTGCACTCTGATCTGCTGCTGCTGGTGAGGCGGAAATACGTCTATGACTCTATCTATGGTTTTAGCGGCTCCTACAGTATGCAGAGTAGACAGTACCAAATGCCCTGTCTCTGCCGCTGTAACTGCAATGGCAATGGTCTCCAGGTCTCTCATTTCACCTACCAGTATGACGTCAGGGTCCTGTCTCAAGGCGGCTCTGAGCGCATTGGCGAAATCAAAGGAGTCATGGCCCATCTCTCTTTGATTGACCATACTGAGATTATGTCGGTGCAAATACTCTATAGGGTCTTCCAGTGTCAGGATATGACAGCTGCGCTGCATGTTAATGTAATCAATAACGGATGCAAGGGTTGTAGACTTACCGCTTCCCGTAGGGCCGGTAACTAGTATAAGCCCTCTCTGCTTCATGGCTAAATCCTTTAATATCATAGGCAGCTTAAGCTCCTCCATGCTGGGTATTCTTACTGCCAGTGCTCTGATTGCCAAGCCATAGCTGCCCCGCTGCCTGTAAGCATTTATTCTAAATCTCCCCAAGCCCGTTCTAGAAATGGAGAAATCAAGCTCGCCCTTTTTCTCCAAGCGATGCCACTGCTTTTCCGTGAGAAGCTGCTTGACCATTCCGAGGGTATCTTCTGGCTGTAGTTTCTTCTCCCCTATCCTGGTA
>JARBUB010000050.1 GCA_029239905.1 Clostridia bacterium | reverse complement strand
CTCTTGCTCACCTTCTTGAAAGAAGTACCAATATATAATTTCTCCGGCTGTATGATAGGCTATTACAAGTTCAAAATCATGGGTATCGCATAAGCTTTTTACAGCCTGTGTTTCTGGCTCCGAAAAGGCTTTTAATCCCGGATAATTTCTAGCACCAGCTTTACTTATAATATCGGTCATATACTTTCTTGTAGTATCATAATTCCTATTTAAGTCTACTCCTCTGCCGTTTGCCTTCCAATCAGAAAAATCCTTCTTGCTTTTGGATACGATGTCTTTGATGTACTTATTAGTAGAAGTTCCATTTAGTCCGTACTTAGCTATCATTACACCATCTGGATTGACTAAGGGCATAAATAATCTGCTGCATTGTCAAGATTGTAGTCATGTATTCCTTACCGTGGTGGGCGGCATTAATAAAGATTTCCTTCTTGCCCTTTCCTACTTTTATAATTTTCAAATCTCGCCCTTCTACTGACTTGCCAACAATCTCTACGTTTGTAATGGAGGGATAGCATTTATTAAATTTATCCATGAGAGAATATATATCTACAGCAAAGTCGCTGCTGCTATATAATGCTTTGGCATCAACAATATTTGTATCATCGGCATAGGTAAGCACCAAAGTTGTGACAAACAGAAATAAAAGAGCAAGTACTAATAAACGATTATTCACAATGTACCCTCCTATTTATTGCACTTTCTATGGACATGCTTTTGAAGCATAATGCCAGATTATCTGTTATAGAATACTCTATTTTTAGCCTTGAATATTTATGTGTGCGACTATTTAAGAATTCAAGACTAAATTTGTAAGGAATGCTTTTGGCACTATTGGTATAAGTTGCAATTGAACTGTCCTACTGGAATTGAACAATGAATTAAAGGCAGGGGTACAACATATGAATTAAGGAGAATGTTTTGCATGATGTGGAGTAACATAAGAAGTTATAGCTGTGGAAGGCTTGAAAACTATTATTTTAATAAATAGGAGGACTACCATGGAACATGTACTTGGAACAGGGGTTTCAAAAGGAATAGCCATTGGTTCTGCGCTTGTAAAAAACGAAAGCTCAAGTGAGTTTCAAAAGAAAAACATTACAGATACAGAGCATGAATGGGATAGATTTATTAAGGCAAAGGAAGAAGGAAGGCAGCAGCTTGAGATACTTGTGCAGCAATCTAGAGAAAAGATAGGCGAAGATGAGGCACAGATATTTGAAGCCCATATTTTAATTTTAGAAGATGAAGAGCTGGCGAATTTGGTCAAGACACAAATACATAATCAGAAGAAGAATACAGAATGGGCGGTACATGAAGCGGCTGAACACTTTGCAGTAATACTCGAAGGGTTGGAGGACGCTTACCTCAAGGAGAGAGCCCACGATATACGGGATGTGTCTGCTAGGCTAATTAGATTATTATCAGGAACAGACAAACATGAAATGTCTATGATGGATAAACCTTATATCATTGTTGCCAGAGACTTATTGCCTGGGGAAATGGTTCATATAGACAAGAATATCGTTATGGGAATTATTACAGAAGCCGGGGCAAAAACCTCCCATACTGCCATATTGGCAAAAGCTATGGGTATACCTGCAATAGTAGGTGCAGAAGGTATTTTGGATAAGGTAAAGGACCATGAGACCATTATATTTGACGGAGAATTTGGCAGTATTTATATAAGTCCTGAAGCAGATGTTCTAGATCAATATAAACAAAAACTAGAAGCATTAAGAGTACAAAAGAAGGAATTAGAAGATTTTAAAGATAAGCTATCCATTACCAAAGATGGTATAGCTGTAGAATTGTTTGGAAATATGGCAAGTATCGCGGAGCTGCCAGGACTCATTGAAAACAGCGCTCAAGGCATCGGACTCTTTAGAACAGAGTTTTTGTATACAACTAAGGATACAGCGCCGACAGAAGAAGAACAATTTGAAATCTATAAGTATACAGCAGAGAAAATGCATGGTAAATCTGTAATAATCAGAACCTTGGATATCGGCGGAGACAAGGAGATACCATACCTTGGATTAGATAAAGAGGAAAATCCTTTCTTGGGCTGTAGAGGTATCAGGTTATGTTTTGATAAAGTTGATATATGGAAGGTGCAACTCAGAGCTTTGCTCAGAGCTAGTATTTATGGAGATATTAGAATCATGCTTCCTATGATAACTGTAGTTGAGGAAATTAGAAAAGCCAAAGAGATAATTAATGAAGTAAAAGCTGAGCTAAAAAGCAATGGGATTTTATACAATGAGAATCTGAAAATCGGTATCATGATAGAGACCCCAGCTGCCGCAATAATGGCAGATTCAATGGCAAGGGAGGTTGATTTCTTCAGTATCGGGACGAACGACCTGATACAATATACCTTAGCCTGCGATAGAATGAATCCTAAAGTCTCATATTTGTATAGCCAGTTTAATCCTTCGGTATTAAGGCTGATTAAGCATATTATTGATACGGGCCATGAGTATGGTATAAAGGTTGGCATGTGTGGTGAAGCAGCAGGAGACACGCGTTTGATACCCTTGTTTGTAGGAATGGGGTTAGATGAATTCAGTATGAACACGTCAGGTCTTTTAGAAGCAAAGAAGGTAGTCACACAAATATCAAAGTATGAAATGAAGGAAGCTGTATCAAGTGTTCTAAAGCTTAAGACTGCACAAGAGGTTGAAACATATCTAAGAACCATGCTGTAGATAAGTTAATAGTAAATAGGAAGAGCGGCAACCCTATTAAGATGATAAAAGAATTTCTTAAGGGGTTGTTTTATTTGAAAATGTTTTGTTGCATGCACTAATATAACGAGGCGTAAAGATATCCCCTGCTTCTATAAGTGGCAGGTTCCGATTACAACAATAGACAGTATGCATATATCCACCGCCTCGTTGAAACGCACGGGTAGATTTTTTTGCAAAAGAGCAAAAAAAATCTTAAAATCAAAATCTTGTTATAATGTATAAGGTTTAAATACAAATATGATAGAATAGGAATAATGTAAAGTAAACTTATTAAGATATTTTCATTAAGGAGATTCTTTCATGACCATACAGATAACTATAGTTCTTTTGCTTAACTTCATTATAACTCTAATAGGCACTTTGGCTTATGCTGTAAGGCTGGTGGGTGTAAAGACTGGCAGAGTGGCAGTATCCTTTGCCCTATTTAACATCTTGGCCTTGGTATCGCGTACAGCAAATACCCTGCAGGTGCCATTGCTTACGAAATATGTTGAGAAAAACCCATTTTCAGAGACACTTATAGGTCTTTTTAATCTAATCATATTAACTGCAGTAATAGCATCTATTATTGGCGCTTTCATGATACCTTTTTTTCAAAGACTGTTTTATAAGGCTGTCGAGGCATTTTCAGTAAATCGTTCAATTCCAAAGCTAGTATTGCACAGCTTTTCAAAATCAGGAATCAGATACATCAAAGAAAACATAAGAATACCTTCCAAACTGAATTTTGGTGTATTTAACCTCCGAAAGCTACCCTTTAAGCTGATGTTCTTAAATACCATATCTGTAGCCTTGCTTACAGTTGGGGCGCTTGCGCCCATATATGCTGGAAGTCTGGAGCCAAGCCTTAGAGCCACCTGTATTACCTTAAGTGCCATATTGAATGGATTTGCAGTAATTGTAATGGCAGTTTTCATTGATCCTCATTTATCAATAATGACTGACGATGTAATTGATGGAAAGTGCAGTATGGCTGAGTTCAATAATTGTGTAGCAGGTATGGTAATCACAAAGATAATAGGTACAGCTCTTTCCTTTGCTGTTTTGGTGCCCTCTGCATATTTAATAGTAAAGGTGGCAAAATTTATATAAATAGTCATGTCAATTGAACTGCAAAATATAGATTAATATGTCTAAATGTTGTAAAGTTCAAGTAAATGTAATATAATGAAACCGAATATTTTATTATTAAGGAGAAACATGATGAGCCTATTTGAAACATGGAGAAGTACCGCATATAAAGAAGAAGATGAACAGAGTCAAAAAGAGTTCTGGGAAAACTATTTTGAAGTTGAAGAGTCAATATATGAAAAGCTACTTACAAATCCAGCATCACCTGCCACAGGAACAATTAAGGATTTGGCAGCGCAATTTGGAACTGATTCTTTAACCTTTATGGGTTTTCTTGACGGTATAAACGACAGTTTAAAAGAATCTTTAAAGCTGGAAGAGCTTGAGGAAGATAACAGTATAGTACTAAATATCGATTTAGAGAAGCTATACTACAATATGCTAGCTGCTAAGGCTGAATGGCTATACAGCTTGCCTCAGTGGGATAATCTGCTTACTGAAGACAAAAGAAAAGAGATTACAAAGCTGCAGAGAATTTCAGGCACAGTTGTCAAGGAAGAGAAAATCGGTAGAAATGATCCTTGCACTTGTGGCAGCGGCAAAAAATACAAGAAGTGCTGTGGCGCTAACTAAGTATTGATATGCAAAAGACTCTAATTAGGAAATCCTAATTAGAGTCTTTTTAATGGGAGACAGATAAGTGAATAAATGGTAGAGATCATCTTTTGTAAGTCGGGAGGGTTGTACCTTCTTCCCACTTCCATACTATGTACATGCCACTATATGGTTACAATTATTTTTTGAGTATAATATTTTGTGATGGAAAAAATATATTTAATTAAATAAGGAAAGGAATATAATATGGAAGAGCAAAATGACAAAGCAGTAAGACCCCTGATAGATGAACAGCTGCCAAATATATTAATATCCGCAACCTTTTCTATGGGCTGATTCTGGGGTCCGGATGCCCGGTTCGGGCTGCAAAAAGGTATATATTCTACCAGAGTAGGCTACTGTGGTGGAACAACTGAAAATCCCACTTACGAAAAAATAGGAGATTATATAGAAACAATACAGATGGATTATAATCCTGAAGAAATCACCTACGAAGAATTACTCCAAATATTTTTTGATAATCATAGTCCGGAATACAATGTTTCTGCTAGACAGTATATATCGGTTATATTCTATCAAGATGAGAAACAGCTGGAAGCAGCGACAAAAGCATTGATTCAGACGCAGGAAAAGAGAGGCGAAAAAATTTACACTCAAATACTGCCTTACGAAAAAATCTATATAGCTGAGACATACCATCAGAAATACTATATGCAGCGAGTGGATTTGCTAAAAAACGATATAAAGAAACACTACCCTAAGTTTAAAGATTTTGTTGATTCCACTGCAGCGGCAAGGATAAATGGTTATGTAAAGGGGCTTGGGACTATGAATCAGTTGATGGGAGAAATCGATAAGCTTGGATTATCTGATAAGGGAAAGAAACGTTTAATTGAAATTGTCGATTCATATTAGGTATGATGATGTCCGGTTATACACACCGGACATCATCATACCATTAAAACTTAGGCATAATTCGTTTTTTTGTTGCTTGCTCATAAGCATAAGCGAATTTAATCAGCTTCGGTTCACTAAAGGCCTCTGCTGAGAAGGTTATCCCAAAAGGAGTTCCGTCCTTACAGTAGCCTCCAGGCACTGCTATGGAAGGGTAACCTGCTTTGGCAGCCATGCTTACCCCTGCGGTACTAGGAAATAGCATAGCGTCAACTTTGTTATCAGCCATAAAGGCATCTATACCATCGGTGCTTGAAAGCCTCAGATCCTGAAGTTTTGCACTTATGTATTCAGGTTCTGTCAGCGTACCACTGATAGCTTCACATTTTACTAACAGTGTCTGTCCATACTTTAAGGCTATTCCGGGATTGTTATTGTTGTATTCAATAATATCCTTTAGAGTCTTCATCTTTGAAGCGCCATTTAAAGTACTGAGGTATGAATTCAAATCTGATTTGAATTCATATATCAACACATCATAGTTATCTAGCTTTTCATAAGAATCTAATTCTTTATCCTCGATCACTTCAGCACCCAGCTGTTTGATTTCTTCTATACACTGGTGCATCATTTCTAAGGCTTCGCCCTTTAGTTCTTCAAACACATATTTTGGAACACCAATTCTGGATCCCTTTAGACCATTTTTATCAAGAAATTTTGTATAATCTGAATTGGTCTTATTTTTACTTCTATATGTAACCGGGTCAACGGTATCAATAGCTGTCATAGCACCCAGTAATATTGCGGCATCTTCAACTGTACGTGCCATAGGGCCAGCGGTGTCCTGACTATGAGCAATCGGAACTATGCCGGTTCTGCTAATCATGCCTAAGGTAGGCTTGATACCCACAATGGAATTGCAGCAGGCAGGACTAATAATTGAGCCAGATGTCTCTGTCCCGACAGCAGCTGTACAAAGATTCGCAGCAACAGCCACACCAGAGCCTGCACTTGAGCCGCCGGTATCAAATTTGCCTGGACCATAGGGATTAAGTACCTGACCGCCTCTTGAACTATATCCGTTGGGCATGCCTTCTGTCATAAAGTTCGCAAACTCTGTCAGATTGGTTTTGCCGAATATGATTGCACCAGCAGCTTTCAATTTCTCAACAACGAATGCATCATAAGGGGCATAATTTTCTGCTAAAGCTACTGACCCTGCACTGGTGTGCATTTTGTCATGGGTATTTAAGTTGTCTTTTATCATAATAGGTATTCCATGAAGAATACTCCTTGGACCTGTCAGCTGACGTTCGCGGTCTAGAGCTTCTGCTATATGAAGGGCATCAGGGTTAATTTCCAAAACCGAGTTCAGCTTCGGACCACTTTTATCTAAGTCAGCTATTCTCTTTAAATAGACTTGAACTAAGGATTGTGAATCTATGGTACCTTTCTCTAAGGCTTCTGCCATTCCTTTAATGGTCGCTTCTTCTATATTGAAGCAAATTTCATTTAACCACTCCACTATAAAACCCCCTTACAATTCTACATTTTGTACTAAACGCAAATAGTTTATTAATGATTTATTAATTCTACACATCCCATCCAAACCCTTTTAGAAAATTAAAAGGCCTGCCTATAGCAAGCCTTGGATATGAATGTTTATAATAACTGTTGAATTTTATGCATGTAATTCTCATCATCACATAATCGCATCAGACTTTCAAGAAAATACTTGCTTCTGCTTTTGGGGGTTCTTTTATTCACAAGCAGTTTTATCAATACCATACACGTAGCATATTTTTGCACATGAGTATGTCCTTTTTCAAAACTTTTATCGATGTTGTGGATAATAAAGCCATAATCTGTCTTGTAGACCTTGTAATGATTGTTCTGGTAAACCTGCATTCCCATATAACAACACCAGCCTATCTTATATTATGTAATTTAATGACCTTATTACTTAAATATGCTGATGCAGTTTATATATGATAAATACATGGTACTGATGTTTGTGCTAGGGATCTTTCTTTAATACATTATATGTATGTAATGGTAATTAGGTATAAGAAAAATGTAAATTTATGCCGATAAGGTATTAACAAGTTTTTGAAAATTATACATATTTTCAAGCATTTAATGTATTTGTAAAATACTTGTAACATTACTGAAACATTTTACGGTCATTTATAGTATATATTATTAATATAAAGTATTTTATGGGGTGATATTATGGACTTGGTTATACTGTGCATAATAATATTAGCAATGATAAGTATTAGAGCTTAAAAATTTTGTTTGTTGACTTAATTTTTAGCAATAGTATTTATTTCCCATATTATGAATTAAATGCTTTACATCAATAATTACATATGCTATAATTTTTAGAACTAGTGAGTGTGCCTAGTTTATAAGCGGCACAGGGAACTTTCCTACACGCAGAATACTCTGCGGAGTCACAGCAACGTGATTTCCGTGGAGTTTTTTTTATACAATAAAATGACGGGAGGTAATACAATGTATACTGGCGAGAAGGTTAAGCTTAGAGCTTACAAAAGAGAAGATATGGAATTGGCGCAGAGGTATCTGAATGATTCTGAAACCAGGAGGTTTTTAGCACCCGGGATTCCATACCCATATACCTTAGAGGAAGAAAATAAGTGGTTTGAAAAGATATCCGCCAACAATGATAATTACAGCTTTGCAGTGGAAACTCTTGATGAGGGCAGATATATAGGTGGTTGCGGTATCAACAGGTTAGACTGGAAAAACAGTGTTGCAACAGTTGGAATATTCATAGGGGATAAAAACTATTGGGGTAAAGGTTATGGCACAGATGCCATGAAGGTGCTTTTAAAGTTTATCTTTGAGCAAATGAATATCAATAAAGTTAAGCTTTTTGTTTATTCCTTTAATGAAAGAGCTGTAAAGAGCTATGAAAAAAACGGCTTTAAGCGTGAAGGAGTACTTAGGCAGGAAATGTTCAGGGATGGTAAATATAATGATGAATATGTTATGGGTATACTTAAAGATGAATATTTTCAGCAAAATTGCATATAATATTAATCTTCATTAGTACAATTAAATATCATTAATAAAGCAATATGTCGGTTTCATCGGCATATTGCTTTTGTAGTTTTGGCATAGGGCAATGTTATTTTTAAATTTCCGTGGCAAAGTAATTCTATAAGGTGTAAAATAGTGTTGGTAAATGAGTAAAACAATGTAAGTTATTTAAGATTTATAAAGCGATACTAAACTTGTATTCATTAATATTTTTTAAGGAGGAAGTTTATGCAAAATGTTTTAAGAGGATTGACGCCTAACAGTGTCTTCAGTTTTTTTGAGGAAATAGCACAAATTCCTAGAGGTTCAGGGGATGAACAAAAAATCAGTGATTACCTGGTGAACTTTGCTAAAGAAAGAAATCTAGAGGTTATCAGAGATAGTGCTTTAAACGTAATAATAAAAAAACCTGCAACTCCTGGCTATGAGAAAGCACCCACTGTAATACTTCAAGGTCATATGGATATGGTAAATGAAAAGAATAAGGATACAATCCATGACTTTTCAAAGGATCCAATAAAGCTTAGAATCGTTGATGATATGATTTATGCAACTGACACAACCCTTGGAGCAGATAATGGCATAGCCATTGCATATGCATTGGGAATCCTTGATGATAATAATATTCCTCATCCTGATATTGAGGCATTGTTTACAACCGAAGAGGAAAGCACCATGGGCGGAGCAACTGCTCTTGATGGAGCTAACTTGAAGGGTAGATTACTTGTAAATATTGACTCAGAAGAAGAGGGTTGTTTTCTTGTAAGCAGCGCCGGCGGAACAAAGGCAAAAGTGGTACTTCCGATTAAATGGGAAAATGCCGGAAGCGGTATGAAAACAGTTAGAATAAGAGTAGGTGGCCTGAACGGCGGACACTCCGGAATGGAGATAAACAAGGGTAGAGGCAATGCCAATAAATTAATGGGTAGATTTTTAAATGAAATTAAAAATGAGGTAAGGCTCTACTTAAATGAAATAAATGGCGGTTCAAAATCTAATGCCATTCCAAGAGAAATAGATGTGGTGGCACAAGTAAGTAAGGAAAGCTATAGCAATCTTGAGACTAAGCTTAGTCTGTGGGATGCAGTATTCAAGAATGAGCTTCGTGCCTCTGATCCTGATGTTTATATAAAGCTTGAAATTGAAGACAAACCCCTAGATAGAGTCTTTAGTATGGAAACCTCAAACAGCCTTATTGCATGTCTAGTACTTTTACCAAATGGAGTGCAAAGCATGAGCATGGAAATAGCAGGCTTGGTAGAGAGTTCAACGAACTTAGGTGTAGTACAGACTGCAGGCGATAGTATATTTATGATAAATGAAATAAGAAGTTCGGTTAGAACTCGCAAAAAAGACATTCTAAATACAGTTAAGCTGCTAACAGAAACAGTGGGTGGAGAATTAAGAGTGGAATCAGATTATCCTGAGTGGGAATATAATCCGAATTCAAAAATGAGAAAGCTATTCCAAAAGGTTTACAAGGATATGAATCATAAAGACGCAGAGATTATTGCAATACATGCCGGATTAGAATGCGGAGTTTTGGCGCAAAAGCTGGAGGGCTTGGATTCAATTTCCTTGGGGCCAAACATATATGATGTACATACACCGAAAGAACATTTTAGTATATCTTCAACAAAGAATGTATGGGAATATCTATTAGAAGTATTAAAGCAAATGAATACAATGTAAAAAAAATGAGGTACATATGTACCTCATTTTTTTTATTCTTTTTATTTGTAGAAATCGTGATCTCCAATTGTTTTTACAAAGGTCTTATTATTTACAATCCAGCTTCCAGAAGCCTTATCTGGATTGAAGAAGAACATCGCTGCTCCAACTGGACGTTGACCAGCCATTGCATCCTTAGCTGCTTGAATACTTGCTGCTGATGGGGTGTTATATATAGTACCGTCTGCAACAGGACTAAATTGAGGTAAGCCATTAGAATACTCAAATATGACTCCCTTAATTGTACTTGCAAAGGTACCTGAGTTTACTCTGTTGATTATTACATTTCCTACAGCAACCTTACCTGCATAAGGCTCAGCTTCAGCTTCAGCATGGATTATTCTTGACAACCAGTAAAGGTTAGTTGCGGCAGTTGTTGTAGTAACTGAAGTTCCTCTTGAAAGCGTTGTTGCAGTTGTCTGCGCATAAAGTCTAGTCTGAGTCTGATTGCCAGCGATTCCATCTACGCTAATTTTTTTTGCGGTTTGGAACTTAACCACCGCACTTCTCGTCATACTACCATAGATACCATCTGCAGAGCCGCTTAAAAATCCTTGTGTTTTAAGAGCCTGCTGCAATTTTACTACTGCTGTACCCCTGCTTCCATACTTAAGTAAGGGGTATGTAGTACCTGCTGCAAATACACTAGAACAACTTAGTGTAAGTATAAGCATAACTACAATAAAACCTACAAATCTTCTTTGTGTGTTTTTCATCACAAAACACTCCTTCCTTATTTTGCTTCCGAAGTTAGCTGACGGGTTCGGACTGAAGGCGCCCTACCACATTAACATGTGGATTAACCCCAAAACTGGTTCCTCCGTACTCGGAACATCCGAGATTCAGCAAATGCTTGTGTTGTTTGGCATATGTGAATTATACTACACATGACAATTTTATGTCAACCTTTGGGCAATATTACCAAAGGAATTTTGTGTTCAAAATATTATTTTATACAAGCTTTAAAGCATTGAAAATCATAATGTTTTTTGATTTATGTAATGTACAAAATGTGAAGCTCATATGATATATAAAGTATGATTTTGGAGTGTGAATTATGGAATATAGCTTTAATCCTTATACACCAAAAGAGCCAAAAACGTGTGAAAAAAGAATTTTAAAGGTAAATGGAAAAGGAATGGTAGAAGCCGAGCCTGATATGGCAATTATATCAGTTGGTGTGATAACCAAGGATAAAAACATAGAAAATGCACAAAATTTAAATGATCAAATTTCGAAAAAACTTATTAACTCGCTTCTGCAATTAGGTATTGCCAAAGAGGATATTAAGACAACTTCCTATACCATATATCCGGAATATAATTATATAGAAGAGAAGCAGATTTTGACTGGTTATAATGTAACACATGTTTTAGAGGTAAAGGTTAAAGACATAACTATGGTTGGGGCAGTTATCGATACAGCAGTTCGAAATGGTGCAAGTCAGATAAACAGGGTGGATTTTACAATAGAGGATGCGAAATATCATTATAACAGAGCTCTTAAGCTTGCCTTGAAGGAAGCAGCTTCAAAGGCGCAATCAATAACAGCTTTTATGAAAGTGAATTTTGATTCGGTACCATGCAGTATTACAGAACAATCTACATCTTTTACACCGTTTATTGAGCAAAGCACTATGAAGCTTGCAGCAACAGCACCAGTAATTCCAGGTAAAATTGAAATAACAGCCAATATTGAAGCAGAGTTTCAGTATTGGATCTAGTATATTGATATGTAGACTTAGGTAATGCAAATTTATAATTAAAGTGTGTGCATCTGTAAAATACTGTTGATGAAAAGTCATTCAAATAATTTAAAAGCCTTGAAATAGGCTTTTATTTTTTGTCTATTTATGCTATATTAATATTCGCGTCAGTTCGTAACCATCCTGACTTAAAACAAAACTATGGAGGTAATAAAAATGAAAAATGTAAGATTCATGGTACAAGCCGCAGTGATTGCAGCATTGTACGTAGTGGTGACAATCAGCTTTGCACCAATCAGCTCAGGACTATTTCAATTAAGGTTCTCTGAAGCCTTGACAGTGCTGCCTGCATTGACTCCAGCTGCAATTCCAGGACTATTTATTGGCTGTCTGCTGGGAAATTTTTTAGTAGGCGCTTCTCTTGTAGACATAATATTTGGCAGTTTGACTACACTTGCTGCTGCATATATGTCCTATAGACTTAGAGATTACAAATGGTTGGTTCCAATACCGCCAATAGTGCTGAATGCAATTGTTGTAGGCTATATGCTTGTCAATTTGTATGGTGTACCCGTATCTCTTTTCGCTGCAATGGCATGGGTAGCAGCAGGTCAATTTGTTGCTTGCTATGTTATAGGCTATCCGCTCCTAAAAATTCTGGGGAGATATAAAGACAAAATCTTTAATCTATAAAATTGAGTTATTAGAATTGCGACTAGGTCGGCTGTTTAACGCAGTCGGCTTTTTTATTTAGCCATATTTATGTGGCTGTTAAAATATTGTCTAGAGTTCAGGCAGGAGCTTGATATATAAGCTTTGCGATAAATTAAAAAAAAATAAGTAATATTGAATTATGTGAAGCGAAAGGAAGAAGTTTGGCTTTTTTATCAGAAATATGGAAAAAGGTTTATTTCATCGACAATAGATTATGACAAAATGCTTATCCCATTTAGTGTAATATATGTCTATACTTGGGCAATTAACCAAGTAAAACAACTATATATGAGGAGGAGTACTATGTCTAAGAAACTATTTGCAATCCTATTGGCGTTAGTAATGCTAATGGGAACAACAAGTTCATTCGCGGTGGCGGATGCAAATGTTACAGCACAGACAATGGATCCGGTTGCCTATAATGGCAATCTCAACTACGGTTTTGGTGGTCCTGTAGATTTGAACATAGCAGATGAAGACAAGATTATTGAAATGCTTAAGAAGGAAGGCAAAATTTCTCCAAACGCTACTTATGAAGAAGCTCGTGCAATATATGTGAAATATATGCAGAATGCTGCAATGACTAATCAAGCGGAAAAGCCTTCAAAAATGGAAAGAGACTTAAAGTCTAAACAAAACCAAAAGGTTAAAAAGTATATTTTTGATAAGCAAACTACAGATAACAATCCAAAGGAAGTTAGTGTTCTTGTACTTTTAGCAGATTTTGCAGATTACAAGCATAGCAGCATACAACCAGGTGAGACTAGCATGTATTATGCTGACTATAGTCACCAACACTATCAAGATATGATATTTGGCGATAATGGCTATGTAGGACCAAGTGGTGAAAACTTAATTTCTATGAAACAGTACTATGCACAACAATCAGGCGGCAGCTTGAATATAAAAGGTGCAGTAGCTGGTTGGTATACATTACCTCAAACAGCTGCGTTTTATGGTGCAGAAAAAGGTAGTTCTCATGATGCAAATCCTAGAAGTGCTGTAGCTGGAGCACTTAAATTGGCAGCACAAGATCCAAGCATCAACTTTGCTGATTTTGATAAAGAAGATATATATGACCTTGATGGAGATGGTAATTACAGTGAACCTGACGGCATAATCGATTACTTGATGGTACTTCACGCAGGTGTTGGTCAAGAAGCTGGCGGCGGAAGTCAGGGATCAAATGCGATTTGGTCACATAGTTGGAATCTTGGCGGTATATATACGATTCCAGGCACAAATTACTCTGCTTACTCCTATACAATTGAGCCAGAAGATGGAGCAACAGGTGTATTTGCCCATGAGTTTGGTCATAATCTAGGCTTGCCAGATGAATATGACACACAATACACTTCATCTGCTGGTGAACCAATATCATTCTGGTCTATCATGTCATCGGGAAGCTGGGGTGGTACAATAGGCGGAGCAGAGCCAACAGGATTCAGCCCATATGCAAAGCAAATTTTCCAAGCTTTATATGGAGGCAATTGGCAGAACGTTATAGATATAAACTACGAAAATATATCAAATGCAGGTGTTAGAGTTAATCTAAGACAAGCAAGTGAGGGTGGTCAGGTTGTAAGAGTCAATCTTCCTGATAAAACTCATGAATTAGAAGTAAAACCATTAAATGGTCTATACTCATACTGGGGCGGCAAGGCAGATGACTTAGACAATTCGATGTATACAACAGTAGATGTTCCAAGTGCAAACAATGTGAAGCTCGCATTCAAGACTTGGTACCAAATAGAAGCAGATTATGATTATGCTTCTGTAATTGTAAGAGAAGCAGGAACGGAAAACTGGAGTACGTTAGAAGGAAATATTACAACAACTGATGATCCGACAGGCCAAAATCCTGGTAATGGAATAAATGGTAGTTCTGGCGGAATTGTTGATGCAGAATTTGATTTATCAGCTTATGCTGGTAAGAAGATAGAATTAGGC